>JBFIJS010000217.1:0-6836 GCA_041600595.1 Saprospiraceae bacterium
CGATGCATCGGGACGACGCCGCCCCTTAAAATCCCTTTGGGCCGAGCAGTTGGCTGCCTCAATGATAAGGTGAAATTTCCGGCCCACATGAATCAGTGAAATTTTAAAGAAACTTTTGTTACACAGTATTCAATTTCAATATGGATTTCATTTACGCAATCGACCTGACCGGAACCTTCGTCTTCGCCGTGAGCGGCATGGCCACGGCTTCGGAAAAAAAGTTTGATGTCTTCGGGGCAAGTATTATTGCCCTGGTAACAGCTGTGGGAGGTGGTACCATCCGGGACGTGCTGATTGGCAGTCAACCCGTAGGCTGGATGACGAACGGACACTATCTGATCGTGATCGGCTCGGCGATCGTGGTCAGTTTTTTCTTTTTGAAAAAAATAATGCGCCTGCGAAGAACCCTCTTTTTATTCGATGCAATCGGGATCGGGCTGTTCACCATTCTGGGCCTGACCAAAACCCTGGCAATGGGCCTGTCGCCAGCTATTGCGGTCATCATGGGCGCTGTTTCTGCCTCTTTTGGCGGCGTCGTGCGGGATATTTTATGTAATGAAGTGCCACTCATTTTCGGAGAGGAAATTTATGCAACGGCCTGCCTGAGCGGTGGTATCCTTTATTTAACGCTCAACTGGCTGGGACTGGATTTTCACGTCAATATGACGCTGACCATTTTGTTTATTGTAGTCATTCGCATTTTAGCCGTCAAGCGGAAATGGTCGTTGCCGAAAATGCGCTATTAGCAGTTGTTTTTGAAAATTGACCAGACGGAATACACGGTCAGAAATAGCTGGCAAAAAGAGGTGCGCTGCACGAACATTAAAAAAAAACAGCTGCAAGTCAGGAACTTAACATTCAGGCACCCGCAATTTTACAGACTGCTATTGTACCTTTGTTATGGTAATCCAATCAGCGCACTCTAACATTACCCAATCAATAAAAAACGCTTTTCAGAAGGAACAGGCTGACGATATTTTGTGGACAAAACCGATTGTCCCTATCTACCGTCTTTGACATCCTGATGCTAAAAAACGTTTGCCTGAACACCGCCCCGGAGAGATTGCATGACTAATCAATGATCCGGTAGCAGGCAGCACGTTATTTCCGGCAGTAACCATCCTGCTGAGCAGTTATTGGTCATATTGATTTCCCACTTGTATTTTCCATTGAAACAAAAATTATGAAGCCTTCTTGTATTATCCATTTTTCCTTGTTTATTGCTTTGACTCTGTGGGCACTCACTGCCCACACCCAAATCTGGTCGGAGGATTTTAATAGCTATGGCAATGGCACGTTCAATGCCCCGCCAAAATGGACCTCCTACGCTACTGACTGCGACGATGCCAGCATCAACGAACCGGGGGAAAGCATGTGGGGCGTCTATTCCGGGCAGTTTACCGTCAATGACATTGAAGGGTTCCCCTGCTGCAGCGGGGGCATTGCTGGTGGCGGAAACGACAATGCCTGGCAATCGGAGGTGATTGACCTGACCGGCTATTGCGATATCAGCGTCTCGGCCGAGGTATTTGCCCTGGTTACCCAGGGGTCTTTTGAATGCAACGATCCGGCTTTTCCGATTTTTGGCTGCACCGGTGCTACCCCACCCGACAACAGCCACGATCAGGTGGTTTTTGAATACAATCTCGACGGAGGTGGCTGGACCCAGTTCGCCTATGTTTGCGGCTCGAACGGTACCGGCCTGGTAACGGTCAACAACCTCAACGGGTCCACGTTGGAGCTTCGCTTTTTTGCTGCTTGTAAATCCAATGATGAAACCTATACCATCGACAACATCATCGTCAATGGCACCATGGGCAGCACGCCTACGTTTGCCCCGATTGGCCCCCTGTGCGAGAACGAACCACCCGTCAATCTGCCTTCCGTTTCCAATGAAGGCATCACCGGCACGTGGGATGTTGGCCCCACGTTCAACCCGATGGGCCTGGGAGGTACGACCACAACCATCACGTTTACCCCCGATCCTTCCTTTTGCGCCACAGCCGGTACCCTGGAAATCACCGTCGATGCCCTGACTGTCCCGGTACCCGACCCCATTGGTCCTTTTTGCGAAAACGACCCCGTGTTACCTTTAGCCACCAATATCAACGGCATCTCGGTCAACTGGTCGGGGCCGGGTGTCACCAACAATCAGTTTGACCCGGCGGCGGCCGGCAGTGGTGTATTCAATCTTTTTTTCACCCCGACTCCCGGCCAGTGCGCCAATGGCGACAACCTGTCGGTAACAGTCAACGCCCTCAGCACGCCGGCATTGGGCACCGCAAACCTCTGCGACAACGACCCGCCCTATGACCTGACACAGCTGGAAGACCCGCTTTTTCCCGGCGGAACCTGGACCGGGCAAGGTGTGAGCGGAAGTACCTTCGATCCGTCCGGCCTGCTGGGCAGCATTTCCCTGACTTACATTGCCAATACCACCTGTACCAATATTACCACGACCACCATCACGGTGGACATGGCGGCCCTGCCCGTTTTACAACCTGCATCCACCTGTGAGTCCAGTGGCTTGCTGGATTTGGTGACTTTGCAAGACCCATCCTATCCGACCGGTACCTGGAGTGGTCCGGGCGTTGCGGGCAATTTTTTCAACCCCAACGGACAGGCTGGCACCAACGTATTGACTTTCACATCCAACCAACCCTGTGTGGCAGCGGCCACGACGACTGTCACGGTTGATACACCTGTCGATCCGGTTTTGGCGACAGCCACCATCTGCGAATCGGCCGCCCCCCTGGACCTGACCACCCTGGAGGATCCGCAATATCCCGGTGGCACCTGGTTTGGTCCGGGTGTTTCGGGCAATACGTTCGACCCCATCGGGCTGAATGGCCCCATCGAACTCAATTTCCTGTCTGCCATCCCCTGTGTCAACGCTGCAACTACCATTGTGACGGTCACTTCACCGGGTACGCCCAGTCTGGGTTCGCCTACCATCTGCGAATCGGCCGGACTGTTCGACCTCACGACTATTCAGGACCCGGCTTTTCCGCTGGGCGACTGGTCGGGGCCGGGGGTTTCGGGCACGACCTTCGACCCCGCCGGACAAAGTGGTTCGGTTGGTGTTGTTTTTACCCCGAGTGGCGGTTGCGCCTTCCCTGCCACTACCCTGATCGTCGTGGAAGCAGCGGGCACGCCTGATTTGGGAACCGCTACCCTCTGTGAAAATGAAGGACTGTTTGACCTTACTACCCTGCAAGACCCCGACTTCCCCAATGGAACCTGGTCGGGCGATGGGGTTTCAGGAACTGAATTTGATCCCGGTGGCTTGTCGGGCAATGTTGATCTTACGTTTTCCCCGGCGGGAACCTGCGTGCTGCCTGCCCAAACTACCATCCAGGTCAATACGCCAGGTGTACCATCCCTCGGAACGGCCACCTTGTGTGAAACCAGCGGACTGTACAACCTCTCCAACCTCGCCGATCCCAATTTCCCGACCGGCTCGTGGAGCGGCACGGGAGTCACCGGAAACAACTTCAACCCCAATGGGCTGAGCGGTGCTGTTCCATTGGTTTTTACGCCTTCGGCAAATTGTTCTCTGCCGGCTAATACGAGCATTACCGTCAATACGCCGGAGCAGCCGGACCTCGATACGGCGGCTACCTGCCAGAACGGTGGCCTCTTCGACCTGAATAACATCGCCGACCCCAACTACCCAACTGGTACTTGGAGCGGCAGCGGCGTTACCGGTACCAATTTTAACCCGGCCGGACAATCGGGAAATGTCACCATATACTTTACACCGGCGGCATCCTGTACTGTTCCCGACACCTCTTTTGTGACCGTCTACCCGGCCCCCAACTTTTCCAATCTGGACGAGACTTGTGACCCCGCCACGCAAGAATACACGGTAACTTTCGACATTTCCGGCGGCAGCTTTCCTCCTTTTACGGTGGATGGCAACCCGGTAGCCGGCAGCACTTTTACCTCACCTCCGCTGGCGAGCGGCACCAGTTATTCCTATGAGTTGAACGACGGGCTGGGCTGCGGCCCCGTCACGATCAGCGGCACGGCCAACTGCTCGTGTGCCACGGATGCCGGCACGATGGATTTTACGGGTTCCCCGCTGCTGTTGTGCCACGGAGAAAACATCCCCGCCAATCACCTCGGAGATGAGTTTTTGGATGCTGATGACAACTTCCTGTTTGTGCTGCATACCAATGCCGGAGCGCAATTGGGTACGGTGCTGGCCACCAGCCCGACTTCTCCAATCCCCTACCCCGGTAATTTAATGGCTGGCCAGACCTACTATATTTCGGCGATAGCCGGCAATGATGATGGTATGGGTGGCATTGATCCGGACGATGCATGTTTGTCCGTCACGCAGGGCGTACCGGTCACCTTTTACCAACCAACCGCTACCTTGAACGTTGCGGATAGTATTTGCCAAAATGAATGTGCTGATTTCACTTTACAATTGACCGGGCAAGCTCCGTTTACCATCAATTACAACCTCGTTCTGCCCGGTCCGCTGGTAGTGCCGGGTACACAGACAAGCACCGGGAATAGCCTGACGGTCAATTTTTGCCCCGCTGATTACGGCCTGGCCCAGGACAGCGTAACCCTGACCATCACGGGTTTGTCCGACGGGAACGACTGCACTAATTACAGCAGTGCGAACCCCGATAATCCGGAGGTCACCCTGCATATTTTACCAACGATCACTACGGCCTTCAATCCGTTGCTCTGCCCCGGTGAATCCCTGGCCATCAACGGCACCCTCTACGATGAGAACAACTCCACCGGCACGGAAACCTTCGTTGGCGGCAGTTCTGCGGGTTGCGACTCCGTCGTCAATATCAGTCTGTCATTTTACCCGCCCGCCGTGGGGTTGATTGAGGAAACACTGTGCACTGGCAGCAGCATCATCGTCAATGGAACGACTTATAATGCGGCCAACCCGGATGGCACGGAGGTGATCCCCAACGGCAGTGTAAACGGTTGTGATTCGGTCATCATGGTTGACCTGGCTTTCAACGATGAGGTTTTTGAAAATTTTGCTCCACAACTCTGCCCCGGCGAATCGGTTACCATCAACGGAAACCTTTACAATGCCGGAAACCCGTCCGGTTCGGAGACTTTTCCCAACGGCAGTGTCCAAGGCTGTGACTCCACGGTCATCATAAACCTTGCGTTTTTCCCACCCGCATCGAGCAATATTTCACCGCAGATTTGTCCGGGAGGTAGTGTCAATATCAATGGAACAATTTATGACGAAACGAACCCCAGCGGGACGGAAATCTTAGCCGGAGCCAGCGTAAACGGCTGTGATTCAACGATTATCATTTCCATTATCGTCACCAACGAAGTGTTCTTCAATTTTACAGAGACGCTCTGCCCCGACGAATCGGTCACCATCAACGGCACCGTGTACGACAGCAGCAACCCGGCCGGTTCGGAAACCTTTCCCAACGGCAGCGTGCTGGGCTGCGACTCCACGGTAAACGTGGCACTGGCCTTTTTCAATGAGGCTACGGCCTTTCTCCAGGAAGAGCTTTGCACCGGCAGCAGCATCACCGTCAACGGTACCGTTTACGATGAAAACAACCCCTCTGGCACGGAGATCATCCCGGCCGCAAGTAGCAATGGTTGTGACTCGATCATAACCATCGACCTGGCCTTCAGTAGTGAGGTTTTTGAAAACCTGTCCCCGACCCTCTGCCCGGGCGAATCCCTTTCCGTGAACGGAACTATATTTGACCAAAACAACCCTTCCGGCACGGTGACTTTACCCGGCGGCAGCTACCTGGGCTGCGATTCAACGATCCTCGTCGATCTGGATTTTTATGCGGAAAACGTTTTTGATCTGATAGAAACCCTGTGCCCTGGTGAAAGTCTGACCATCAATGGCACCGTGTACGATGAATCGAACCCGGATGGAACGGAAATTTTAGCGAACGCCAGCGTGAACGGTTGTGATTCGACCATTGAAGTGGCCCTTGATTTTTTCCTGCCTTCGCAGGGGACCTTTACCCCTCAGCTGTGTACGGGCAGCAACATCACCATCAACGGCACCGTGTACGATGCGTCGAACCCAAGTGGCACGGAGGTTTTGTCAAATGCCGATGTAAATGGTTGCGACTCCACCGTTTTTATCAATATTGATTTTACCGATGAGGTGACTTTCGATTTGCAGGATACCCTCTGCCCGGGAGATGTCCTGGTCGTCAACGGAACGATTTACTTCGAAGGAAACCTGACCGGTACGGAGACCTTTCCCGGCGGCAGTGTCCTTGGTTGTGATTCGTCCGTTTTTGTGACCATCAGCTATCACCCCGAAGCAATAGGGACCATCGAGGACACGCTGACAGCCGGTACTTCCCTCATCGTCAATGGAACGACCTACAACCAGTCCAATCCGACGGGCACGGAGATCATCCCCGGGGGAGCAATAAATGGTTGCGATTCGGTCATTTTTATCAACCTGACTTTTGCAGGAGGCATTCTTGTCGATTACACCGCCAACTCCACCAGTTGCGAGTTCGGCAGCGACGGTTCGATCGTAATCGGGGGCATCACCGGCGGGACGCCGCCCTACGTCATTGCCCTCAATGGCAGCAATTCGGCGACGGTCGCTGTTTTCCCTTATGTTTTTGACAATCTGGAAAATGGCTTTTACCAGCTGACGATCATCGATGCGAATAACCTGATCCACACCGAAGAAATATTTTTGCCCTTCCCAACCCCACCGTCTATTGATCTGGGCGACGACATTTTTATTGACCTCGGGGAAATGATAACCCTCTCGGCAACGCTTGATTTTACCCCGGCTTCCTATTTCTGGGAACCAGATACCTATCTCAACTGCACCGACTGCG
>JBFIJS010000218.1:0-6834 GCA_041600595.1 Saprospiraceae bacterium
ACCCGGAGGCAGTACAGGCATATTTGGAGTAGTAGGATGAACAAAATCGCCATTGACCGTCTTGAGCCCCATTTCCGGGCCGGCTGCGGTCAAAAACAAATTTTTACCATCAGGAATCGTATAAGGCTGGTCAAATAACACAATGTGTTCGCCCAGAATACCCAGCGGAAAATCTGAGGAAGCTCCGGGTGCGCCAAAAATACCGGCGCCAAGATCCACCTCATTGCCGCCCGAAATGCTCAGGATACAATCGCTCCATGATAAAAACTGAATTTCATTGGCGGGGTCCTTGTCGTTGTCGTCGGCTGCCGTTGCTGCGATGAGCGCCGTATTGGCAACGTTGGCGGAATCGGCAAAATCGGCAGTCGCTGCCCTGCCTGCTTCATTGGCGTGCAGTGCATACGGAACGGAAAGAATTTTGGAGGCGCCCATCAGCTCATAGTCCATCCCTCCCTGTGGATCCATTTCAATGCGCAGCCAATAATCGCCGTTTCCCCAATCGATATTGGCAAAATTGGCCTGCGTGCCATTTCCGGTAGTATTACCTTCTCCAATATTGATGGTGAAAAGGCCAAACTGATCCGTTGTGGGGAAGTGTATTTCTTCCCATTCAACGACGCCGGTCGGGTTGTTACGAATGACCGAAGACCGGATCGAGATACTCTGAGAGACCAGATCGACCCCCTGGTTATCTTTGGCCGCTGCCTGATAGCAAACCGCCTGGGGGGATTGAGCCTGAAGAGATAGAACGGAGAAAAAAGCGCAAATAAAAAGCGGTAATAATTTCTTCATGGGTGTCATTAGGTTATTGTCCAAAGAGATTTAGCTGGGCGCCAATGAATGAATTCAAAAGCCCCAATTTTATGTTGAAAATTGTGATTGCCTGTTGGCGGGTAGTCTTCTGAAAGTATGTTGGGAAAGGATCGGTCGGGAGATCAACACCTCATCGCCAGGAGTTGATTGGTCAGGAAATTAAACGGGGTTTAAAAGAGACACATGTTTTTTATCTTTAATGTGTTCGTTTCAAAAACAGCGCCAAATTTTAGGCAGGCAGGCCGGAAAGTGGATTCTGCCCGCATCGGGTCTCTGCGATTCGACAGGAGGATGCCGTAATGATTTTTTGACATTCCCGACCAACAACCCGGCGGGCTCATAATTTACTGCCGGCCCGGCACGCTACGGTGCAGATTGGCCACTTCTTCTAAAATAGGCCATTGTGGATTCGCAATCAATCCCTACTTTTACCCTAAAACAGTACCGCACATGGCCGACTCGAGAACCGCATCTACCCGACTGACGAAAATAAAAAGGGTGGTTGCGTATCAATCCAGGATCATTTATTTCCTGAGCTCCATCCTGATAGCCTTTTTTCTCACCTGGAAACTGGGCGATCCCTCTTTCAATGAAAGCCAGTATTATGTCATGTTCCTTTTATTTTTATCAGTAGGACTGTGGGTGACAGAGGCGGTGCCGCCATTTGCCGTAGGCATTATGATTGTCGGTTTTTTAGTTTTTTCCCTCGGCAGCGATTATTTCAATACCAATCCGGAGAGCGTAAAAAAATATGTCAACACCTGGTCGGACAGCGTGATGTGGTTGCTGTTGGGCGGATTCTTTTTGGCCGAAGGGATGAAAAAGGTCGGATTGGATGTATCCCTGTTTAAATTCACCCTGCGCCGTTTCGGTACCAAGCCCGGAAAACTGTTGCTGGGTATTATGTTGTCCACAGCTGTAGTATCCATGATCATGTCCAATACGGCCACTGCCGCCATGATGGTGGCCATGGTGACGCCCATGTTGGCCCAACTTGGGAATGGGAGCAACTTTCGGCGTTCTTTATTGCTGGGCATTGCTGCGGCCGCTACTTTGGGAGGTATGGGTACAGTTATCGGTTCGCCGCCGAATGCTATTGCAGTTGGGTCGCTGGAGAATGTTGGCATACGTATCAGTTTTACGGAATGGATGGTCTTTGGTGTCCCCGTTTCCATCTTGCTCGTACTTGCCACCTGGTGGTTCTTAAACAAGTTGTTACCTCCGGAAATAGGAGAAGTCGAGACGAGCTTCATCGGGGCCCAGGAAGTGGAAAGGGAAGAGGTGTTTGAAGAGGAAGAAAACCTGCGAAAGCGGATTGTCCTGATCGTGCTGGGCATTACGGCTACCCTCTGGCTTACCAACAATCTGCATGGAATACCGGTGGCCGCTGTTTCCGGTATACCAATCATGCTGCTGACCATGCTGGGCATTATCAATGCGGACGATGTCCGCCAGTTGCCCTGGGACACCCTGATGCTGGTTGCCGGGGGGCTTTCCCTGGGGTTGGCTATTTCCGAGACGGGACTCGCCACGCACTTTATTGGCAAGCTGCAGCATTTCAACATGAATTTCTACCTGCTGGTCATTGTCTTTGCCCTCATCACGGTTTTGCTGTCCAACATCATGAGCAATACCGCCACGGCGACGATCCTCATTCCCCTGGCCATTATTTTGGTGCCGGGGCCCTCGATCGTACTACCGTTGGTCATCGGGCTTTCAGCATCCTGTGCTTTTTTCCTGCCTGTGTCCACCCCACCGAGCGCCATCGCTTTCAGTACCGGCTTTTTAAAACAGTCTGATTTTCGGCCGGCCGGTTGGCTCATAGGATTGGCCGGGCCCGTATTGATCATTTTGTGGGTATTGCTGGTGGAAGGATAAATAGTAAGAGGAGCAATGATGCGGCGTGTTTATCAGGAAAACACCCGTTCTCTCAATATCTTCTGCAGGATGCCCAGGTTTTCCGGATCCATCAAGTTACAAGCCTTCACTTCACATAGTTTTTCTACCAACTCTACGCCGGCCAGGGTGTTCGTCGCCGGGCCGGTGACAAGGTCAGGTTGCATATCAAAGCTCTTCATGACACCATAAACGGCGTAAGGGTCGGTAGCACATAAAATAGTGCTGCGGATTTTATTTCGCAAAAGATGAACGGCCAGGTCACCATTGTAAGGCTCGAGAGGGGACGAACCAATTTCGACAACTGCGACTTCCGCATCGGTTTGGGCCATTAAAGAAATCAAATGGTGGTAGGCTTCCACGTATTCTTCCGGAGAGCAAACGGTCGAAGGCAGCCCCGCATCCACGAAATCAAAAATATAATCGGCTCCGGCATCCGACACCAACAAGATGTCCCGGAAGCGGCCCGCACCGGTCAATTTGGCGGCCACTACTTTTTTGCCCATCAATTTTAACTGACGAACAATGATGCGGGCGGTCGTTGTTTTTCCTGCCGACATAGAGGTCCCGACCAGCAGGATAACGGGGATATTTAATGGTTTTAAATCAACAGCTGGTACCACCCCCCGCATGGTTACTTTGCGCCCGCGTACTTTCACGTGCCCAAGGTATTTCAACCCAACCGGATAAGGGGAAAAAACGGAATGCGAGGACATCAGGCCGATCAAACCCGCCCCTGTCAACATGTGCATCTGTCCATTCGCCGGAATATTCTTCCAGGTTCCAGTAGCTTCCAGGGTAGCGTGGCGCACGCCCAAAGCGCCCACGATTTTTTCCCCTTTCAGCGGGTCGATCATCCGTCCGTTGGCCAGTTCGATCTTAACGTCAACACCGACATCGGTGATCTCCGCTGCCACATAATCGCCATTTCCCCAGCGCTCCCTGGGGATGCGCTTCACCTCGTATTGGCCATTTTCCAAACTGGAAATGCGGGTCAGGGAAGTATGAATATAGCGGTAGTTCATGCTAATCAGTTTAAATGAAAAGGTTTGACTGGCGGCAGTAGCAACAGAAAGACCAACAGAGCTGCCCGTTCCTGCATTTTGTCCAGAAAAATAAATTCGTGGGCAGCATGCGCACCATCGCCAGTCGTCCCCAGGCCATCCAGGGTTGCGGTGTATAGGCTGGTTGTATTAGCATCCGAGCCACCGCCCGCCGGGGCATCCCGGAGGTCGATGCCCATAGCATGCCCAATGTATTGGGCTGCATTCCAGAGTTTTTCGTTGCGTTGATTTTTTTCCATTGGCAGGCGTCCAAAACCTCCCTCCACTTCCACCTTGGTATTTAGCAGGTAGGGTTGCAGGGAAAGAATTTTTTCTTCCACTAAATAAGCCTCCTCCATCGTTGGCACCCGCACATCGATGATGGCTTTGCTTTCCGGCGCAATCACATTGGGGGACACTCCCCCTTCAATCATGCCGACATTTACGGTTATTCCTTTGTCCGGATCGTTGAAAGAAAACAAATGCTGAATCTGGTGTGACAGCTCGAGAATGGCACTGGCGCCGTCGCCGGGGTTTAGTCCGGCATGGGCAGCCACACCCTTTACGGTCAGGGTAAAGCGACCCAATCCTTTCCGTGCGGTTTTCAATTTGCCTTCCAAACCTAACGGCGGTTCCAAAACAAAAGCCCGGTCGGCAATCCTGGCCAGCCGTCGAATGGCAACCGTACTGTCGCGGCTTCCCGTTTCTTCATCCGAGTTGATGAGGCAAACCGGTGTAACCTTCATTTTTAAATCCAGATCCCGGATCGCCTGGAGGGCAAAAACCATTTGCGTCAATCCGGCTTTCATATCGAAGATACCGGGGCCTTTCATGCGGCCGTTAGCCTCTTCGACGGGCATATTGGCCAGTGTCCCTTTTGACCAAACCGTATCACAATGGCCCAGCACCAGCTGGAGGGGGTTGTTCCTGGGTCGTTGGCGGGGCATGGCCATCAGGTAACCTCCTGATCGGTGTCCGGGAAAATGAGTGGTGGCAAATTCGAGTTCCGTTAGTTTTTTTTGTATAACGGAAAAGATAGGAGCTTGCGCAGCGGGATCGGCAGAGGGGGACTCCACCTCTACCAGACCTTGCAGGAAGGCGGTCATTTCAGCACTTTTCTCCTTGAAATATTGCTGTACTTTTTGAAAGTCTTTCTTCATGTTTTCCCTTTAGAGGTTAGAAAAAATGCTGATACCCGGGCCAATTCCACTTCGCCTCCGGCGATGACATTTATCGGCACTTTTTCTCAATTTTTAAAATCCTTCGGAAACGGGAATGCCTTTGTCTCGTCGATTTCTGCAAACCGGCCATGAGCCAGATAGGCGACCAGAGGCGACCGGTAAACCATTTCCTGTTCGTCTTTGTCCGAAAGCCGCAGGTATTTTTCATCGATATAAGCGCCGGTTATCTTACCGCAAATGAGACTGTTCTGACCAAAGCCGTCCACCGTTTTCACATGCTCACATTCAAAGTAGAGATAAGCTTTTTCTACAAATAGTGCATCCATATGAGGAGCGGGAAAAGTCGGGAGGTTTTGCAGTACGGGTTTTTCGCTGCCATTTTCACCACAGCGGGGAGAAGCCGCCAGGCTGGCCATCACAACCTGGTTCGGCTTAGGAAAACTGACGGTGAAACAACCTTCTTTTTCCACGTTGCGGTAAGTAGAATGGCGGGGCGTACAAACAAATCCAAAAAAATTATCCAGCCCCAGTGGTGTAGCCATGTGTTTTGGTGCAAGGTCGTACCCATTGCCTTCTTTGGTACCGATCACTACCAGAGGTGCCACGGTGAAAAAATGACTCCATATTGGCTGGCTGGTATCGAGTGTGATGATGTGGTTTGGTGCTCGTAGCATTGGTTAAAAATTGACAAATTTCAGGTATGATGGTAATCATCATGCTCTTGCCACTAATATCCACTGATTCAATCCTTTATTGATTGACGATAATCATGGTTTGAAGTTGAAATTAGTCACTCCCCCTTTGAGGGTCTCCATGACTATCTTTATCTTCGGGAGGGTATTGGATGCTGTTCCGGTAAAATTTCAATACCAAACACGGGGCAACCAGCCGGGCACAATTGCAAGCCGGCCCCCTAACGTCATTTTCCACGTCATGAATTTTCATCTCCTCCAGAAAGAAGAAGCACTCGAGCTGCTGGGTAGCCGGGAAACCGGCCTGACCGAGAGGGAAGCCAGCGAGCGGCTGGACCGATTCGGGCTCAATCAATTGGTGGAAAAAAAGAAAAAGCCCGCCTGGCTGATGTTCCTGCTCCAGTTCAAAGATGTTATGATCCTGATCCTGATCGCTGCGGCGATCGTGTCGGGGATGGTCGGGGACATTAAGGATACCGTCGTCATTTTGATAATCGTGCTGCTGAATGCCGTTGTCGGGTTTGTGCAGGAATACCGGGCAGAGAAGGCCATGGAGGCACTGAAAAAAATGTCGTCGCCATCGGCCACAGTCATCAGGAGTGGCAGTCCGAAAAACATGGACTCCTCCCTGCTTGTGCCGGGCGATGTGGTTCGTTTGGAAGCTGGTAATATGATTCCTGCCGACCTTCGCCTGCTTGAATCCCATTCACTCAGGATAGAGGAAGCATCGCTGACCGGCGAGTCGAACGCTGTGGAGAAGCACCCCAACGAATTATTTGATGAAAAATCACCGATCGGCGACCGCGCCAACATGGCCTACAAAGGCACCATCGTCACTTATGGCCGTGGCACAGGAGTGATCGTAGCCACCGGCATGGAAACCGAAATTGGCCGCATCGCTCTGATGTTGCAGGAAGACGAATCCCTCACGCCCCTGCAGCGCCGCCTCGCCGACTTTGGCAAAAAACTTTCCTTTGTAGTTTTGGGCATCTGCGCGGTGCTGTACCTCACAGGCATTCTCCGTGGCGAAGACCCTGTCAACATGCTCCTGACGGCCATCTCTGTGGCCGTGGCAGCCATTCCGGAAGCACTGCCGGCAGTCGTAACCATTGCCCTGGCCCTCGGTGCCCGCCGCATGATCCGGATCAATGCCCTGATCCGCAAACTACCGGCAGTTGAGACTTTGGGGTCGGTCACTTTCATCTGTAC
>JBFIJS010000219.1:0-6829 GCA_041600595.1 Saprospiraceae bacterium
ACGTGCGGGCCTTTACCCACGGCCACGGGTGGATTGGCCGTAAGGCCAAAATCCCACACATACATCAGGCACGGGAATCCTAAATCCGGTGCTTCGAAAACAATCTGATCGCCGGCACAGATTGGACCTTGCTGCACATTGATGATTGGCTCCGGACATTCTTCCGGCGGAGTAGGTGGAGTTGGCGGGCCACAGGTGGTGCCATCCTTAAAAGTAACACCGGCCAGTTTCAGACCGCCAAATTGTTCGCCGGTAATCAAGGAGCCTGAACAGGAAGTATGGACGTTGTTGATTTGTAACAACGTTCCGTTCTGGGCGGTGAGAATGCGGTAGAAAATTTTGGAAGGAAATTTTTCCTCTCCTGCATTTTGGGCATCAGCGGTAAAGGTGGTGTTGATACCAACATTACCAGAGAAATAAATGTCGCCACTGCCATTTTCTTTTTCAGATACCACAATGAAAACCGATGTGGGAGTGCCTAATCCTCCTGCAAAGTCGTCGCATTCGGTTTTGCCTTCGCTGATCTGGGTATTGTTGGATGCGCTACAGCTGCCACCAACGAACTCCATGGTCAGAGCCCTCGGCTTATCGCCCTGGTCGCAACAATCCTGCGCCAACAGATTGGTGTCAAATGCCATAAATGCCAACAATAATGCCGGCAATAAACAGCATTTTTTAATGGTGTAAAAAAAACGGTTCATAGTTTGTCAAGTTGTAATGGTTAAAAAAAGTTTTTATTGAATATTGAAAAATAATGGTGCGCCAGGAATGGTGTGACCATCTGCTGACGGGTTTATTTAGCCTGAATAAATATTTTTCCGACAGGTTAATTTTAAATACAGACCTGTCATCAATTTATCTCTTCAGTAATTGAACACTAATTCTTGTGTGAGTGAAAACCAGGAGTTGAGTAGTTGCCTTCGTAGTGCTGCTGTTATTTTTATTTTATTTAAAAAAAGCAGCAGTTTGATCAAATGTTGGGAGGGGAATTATTTCGGTTTGAAAAACAACTCTTTTGTCAAGTTTATTCAGGAAGACAGTACACAGTAGTTGTTGAAAAAAATGTGGGATGTTTTTCTTTATTAAACTTTTTTCGAGTATGGCTATGGTTTTATAAAACATTGGTTTACAGTGTTTAATGTTATTTTATTTTTAGTTGATTTTTTAAGATTTATTTTGAATCCAACCTTTTTACAATTATTTATTTCATAATAAAAAATGAGTGCAAAAAGCTGGTTCAGGATTAATGCTCAATAATGATTTTACGAACGATATTGGTTTGGTCAGCAAAGTTTATTTTTAAATAATAACAACCCTCCGGTAAATTTCCGGTCGAGACAATAAGTTGCTGAGGGCTGTCGGCGACAGAGACCGGCATGGTTTGCCCAAGTGCATTAAATAAAGTCACAACCGTACTTTCTTTGGTGAAAATATTTTCACCAAAATCAACAGTAAAATAATCTTTGGCCGGATTCGGGAATATTTTTATTTGCTCTGTTATTTCATTTTCCACGGAGCTGAGTAGTTCATTATTATAGCCGTGGGTTGAATTTTTAATAACAAAATGACCGGTACCATTTGGAATTCTGGCGCTGCTGAGGTTGGTTTGTTGCTCCCCAAATGAAAGGCTGTCGATCACTGTTCCATCGGCGTGCTGGATCATCAGAAATTCCCCTGACTTCGCCAATTTGAAATTGGTATGAATACCGGGTTGGTCTTCGTCTTCGTCCGCCCAGACGATCAGGTAACCGTTCGGGCCAATGGAGGTGCCGATAGGGAAGGTCCACTTCAGGGGTTTTTCCACATCGTCGGTCAGGTAGTAGTTGTCGAGCCTGATTTCATTGGGCGAGTTGTTGTAAATCTCTATCCAGTCGCTGTATTTACCAGACGGATTAGGAATGCCACCGTCTTCTTTATTTGAGGCCACGAACTCGTTGATAACCACATCGTTCCAGCTTAGCGAGGAAAACGCCTGGCCACAGTCATGCCCTTGCTCGAACATGTTTTGGGTCAATTGGTCAAACCTGCGGGAGAGCATCCATTTCAGAGCCGGAATTTTGGCATCACCACCGCCGCCGGTTCCATTGCCCAGATCATATTCGAAGAAATCGGTATTGAAGATATAGTTAGGGTCCTCCATGATGTGCGGCCGTATCCGGTCGGCATGGGCATCGATCATCGGGAAGAGCCTTTCTGCACGGAAATTGGTTTCCAGCATGACGCAGCAAATATTGAGGTAGCGGTTTTTAAATTCCGGTACATTCATCAGCCGGCGAATGAGCACCTTATTGGTATCCTCAATGATCAGCGGATAATTGCGGTTGTATTCAACGCCCTGCGTACCGATCTGGTCGGACTGGTTGGAGTTGCTGATTTCGTAATACTGGAGGGTGCAGATGGCATCCCAGTTGCCTTCACAACAATAATCGTCCTGTTGGGCAACCAACTGAAAAATGGGGTCGGTGGCCGGGTAAGGGCAGGAGCCATTGGTGATGGATGGGCAGTTTTCCGGCTTAAAATCAAGGTTGATTTCCTTGCAGCGTTTGTTTTCACAGATATTGCCATTGTGCATCCGGTAAGAAGTAAGGCAAACTTCCGCTTTGCCGCCGGTCGTAAAAGTATGGGTAGGGTTCAGCTCAAAGGAAGTCTGACCATCGCCAAATTCCCAGTACGACTGGCTGACGGATGGCACGGTTTCATTGATAAAAGTGAAGGTATTGCCCACAGAATGGTGGGAAAAGGTGGCCTGAATGTAGCAGTCTTCTTCGTAAGGAGGGTAGGGGGCCCCATCAACAGTCAGAGCACCACCCAGACTGAGGTTGTAATCCCAGGGTATCCAGTGAAACTTACCGCTGGTTGGCTCGTGGTAGAGGTACCAGTTGCGTTCACCGTCGATGTAGCTGTCCCAGTTGTTGGTCATCACATCAACGGCCATGACGTGGAGGAAATGCTCTACATCAAATACCTCCTGGATAGCCGTTGGAAACTCCGCATCCGAGCTATTATTGAGTACATCGACAAAGTGCAAAAAATCACTCCAGTCGTCTTCTTCTTCATTGGTTTTCATTTCATAGTCTTCGAGGTAAGGCGTGATTTCGGGTCCTTTCCAATGCAGTTCGTCCCAACCGGTATTTTTAATCAAAGTGCCTTTGCCGTTGGCGAAATTATTTTTCAGAAATGTCTTGTCAATTTGCTCAATGATGCTGTAAACACCCCAGAATTCGTCATTGAAATACAGGCGGCAATGAGATACTCTCGGGGCCGGAACGCCGGCTGTTCGCAATACGTCGTAAGCAAGAAAGTCCCGCATCATGCCCGGATCGCAGGCGCCGTTGTGCAGGTTAAATTTTTTCATACCATCGTATTCCTGACCATCAATAAATTCGTTGAGATCCACCTTGAACGGCTTTTTTTTGCTGTTGGCCCGGTAGTAGGATGACAGCCCTTTGATGCGGATGCCGACAGTGTCTAACCAGTTGCCGTCGATCTGTAAAAATGCCTTGGTGTAAGGAACGTTGATTCCCGACGCCCCGTGGTGAATATCCCAGAGGCTGTCCATTTCTGTAAAGAAATTATCCTGGAAAAAGTAGAGACGAACTTCATGCACAAGGGTGGGATCAAACAAGGACTCGCCTTTTTGTGCCCGGAGTAGACTGGTGAAAAATATCCCGAAAAGAAAGAGTGTAAGTTTTGGTTTGCTCATATTTTAAATTCTCATTATTATGTACTTGTTCCATCCCTGGGGGGATACATAAGCTATATTCATCGCTGTTAACTGACAATAGGGGGGATTATATGATTTTTATGTTGGCACGGCGGAGGTCACAAGTTGTCGCTGCTCCACCTAATAAATAAAAGGTTGTTGATCCAAGAAATGGCCACAGAATTTAGCACCCGGGGGGAGGGTCTATTCTGGCAAAAACAGCTATTCCTGTTGCTTTTGCCCATGTTGTTTGTGGATACAATGAAAGGGAAGGTATTTGAAAAGCGTAATCCGCTGTTAAATGAGAAGGCTAAGATAAGCGTAATAAAAAGGAGCAAACAAGCAGTTTCTTGGAAAATAATAAATGCGTAATCCGGGAATATTGTTACAAAAATAACTGTAAAAAGATTGTATTACCGGTAGGTGTCGCCTGGATTTTCCAGAAAACCATGTCACAAAAAGTTAGATTAATGCCAACAAAATTTAAAAAGAGTGACAAAGAAAAGAGCATCGCCAGGGAAATCGGCGATGCTCTTGTTCAGTTAAAAAGCTGGGTCAAACCAGTGGAAAGGGGCCTTATATCTTGCCCACAACCAACTGTTTTGCCAGTGGCTTGTGCCCGGGAATATTCAGCCATACGATGTAGTGGCCTTCTTTGAGTTCCCGGATATCCATCTGGTAATGTTTGCTGTACACCTGATCCAGTTCGAACACTTTCATCTGTACACCAAGGTTGTTGTACACCTTAATGGTAACTCCCTCTTTGCCGATCACCGATTCCAAATTGACTTTGGCAAAGTCGTTGGCCGGGTTCGGGAAAATAGAGAAGTCGATCATATCCATAAAGTGGACTGTTTTTACCTCAGAATACAAGGTGCTGCCGTCTGTAAGATCCATCCTTACCCGGTAGTGGTTGTCACCCGTTGCGGGGTTCAGGTCGTAAGCCTGGTAGAGTTCGTTGGAAGTGGTGCCTTTAGAAGGCTCCTGGTGGATAGTTTCGAATACCACACCATCCAGAGAACGCTCCAGTACATAATCAAGAACCTGTTGACCCTGGTTGTGCAACCAGTATAGTTCTGTGTACTCCGCCTGCCTGGTTGCTTCAAACTCGAAACGGTCGTTGGCCAACAGGTTGCTTGAAATGTTCACATGCTTGATTTTTTCGCATTGTGGCTGCCAACTGGCGTTGTAGTATTTTGCCAGGATAATATAGCCGCCAGGTGGCAAGCTGATATTCTCCGTAGCGTTACAATTCCCAAAGCAATTGAAAAGTGTTTGTGACCAATTAGAGGTAAATATTTGTACAGAGCTGATCGGTGCTCCATCCAAATTGCCAACAATTACTTTTCCGGTACCAGTAGTGATGGTGATGTTGTTGCAGTCAATGCCGCCACCGCTGTTTCCGCCGCCGTTGCAATTGGCTGTACTCAGGTTCACCAGATACGTGTTGGTGGAAGATTTAACCTGAACCTTAATGCTGGATAGAATATCCGCACTGGCTGGCAGGGTGAAAACGAACGTTTCCATTTCACCATTTGAGATGCCGTTGCTTCCGCTCGTTTCGAACTTGATGGAGTAAAACGGATTGTTGGTCGGGTTCTCATAGATGTAGTTTGCGTTCCAGCCATTGGTCACAATTCCCTGGGCAACTACACCGTCAGGTAGTTCGAATGCAGCATAGGAAAGGTCTTGCGGGCAATTATGAGTCACTTTAAACTCATACGTATTGCTGCCATCGTTATTCGATGTAATGTCATTCAGCATGACGGTTACGCAGTCATTCGTTTCGGTGTCACATTCATCTCCACTCATCGGCATACCAGCACAGGTACATCCATCGGCCTGGATCACATCGGAAACGGTGTTCGGATTACCATCGTTGCAGGCGGTACCGGGAGCTGCTGGTAAGCTGGCATTGAAAGGAGCGCAGTCCTGGTCATTGCAGATACCATCGCCGTCGGAGTCGCCACCGGCATTGGCACAAGGGTCGTTGTTGCCTTCGCACGGTATTTCCAGAACAAACTCGTAGGAATCATTGCCATTGCGGTCTTTCCATTTACCGGTTGATTTATCAATGATGACAAAATCGCCGTCGCCACCGTTTGAGCCCTGATTATTAGGTTCACCAGAAGCCCAGTTCGTGTAAGAGAGCGGATCACCATTTACCCAAACAAAGTTGCCTTCGCTGTCTTTGTCGGTCAGTCCAATCCAGGCCGTGCTGGTCAGGATTCCATTTTTAATGAAATTGTTCTCACCGGCGTCGTTGATGACGACCAGGTAACCACCAAAGGCACTGGCATCTGCGGCCGCTTTGGCCTGTGTCCAGTTTTTATTGTTGTTTGAGCAGAAGTACTTGCTGCCATTGTACTCACCCATGTAGACGTACCCCGGGATTGAGTTGGGGATGCTGCTACAATCAGGAGTAGTGAATGTACCGGCGCAAGAACAACCGTCGGCCTGGATCACATCGTTACTCGTGTTTGGATTACCGTCATTGCAAGGTGTACCCGGCGCAGCCGGTAAACTGGCATTGAAAGGGGCGCAATCCTGGTTATCGCAAACCCCGTCGCCGTCAGAGTCGCCGCCCTGATTAGCACATGGGTTTGGTACAGTACCGGCACAAGAACAGCCATCCGCCTGTACGACGTCGTTGGTCGTGTTTGGATTGCCATCATTACAAGGTGTTCCCGGCGTAGCCGGAAATGCCGGATTGTTAGGCTGACAGTCCTGGTTGTCGCAGACACCATCGCCGTCGGAGTCACCGCCCTGGTTGGCGCACGGGCCACTGCCAGTCACGGTTACCGTCTTGTTCTTTTCACAGATCAGTTGGTAATTGGCTGCCACATAACCCGCATAAACGTAGTAGGTGCCGGCAGTGACTGGAACGGTCACCGTTGGGCCACCACAGTTTGCATAGCAGGAAAATTCGGTTCCCCAGGCGCTGTTGAAGACCTTCACCGAAGCAAATGGCGTGACACCAAGGTTGCCAATGGTGATGACACCGTTGTTGACGGTAATCGAAATGTTGTTACAATCTGGTGTTCCTCCGACTGGCGTACCAGCACAGGAGCAACCGTCCGCTTGCACCACATCGTTGGTCGTGTTTGGATTGCCATCATTACAAGG
>JBFIJS010000220.1:0-6828 GCA_041600595.1 Saprospiraceae bacterium
ATGCAAGCAAAAACCGAAATGAAGTTCAAGCCTAAAGTTTCCATCGGTATCAATAGTGGAGAAATGCTGTCCGGCAACATCGGTTCGGCCAGTCTCAGACGACTGGATTATACCGTCATCGGTGACGTTGTCAATACCGCCGCCCGCCTGCAGGACGCCGCCCGGGAAAACCAAATCATCATCAGCGAGTCCTGTTACGATCAAGTCAAAGTATCTTTCCAATGCAAAAAAGTGGGGAGCATTTCCCTGAAAAACAAGGCCAAACCGGTGGTGATTTATCAGGTGGTAGAATAGTCCATCCTTTTGATGTTGAGCAGAGTATTTGAATAGACCCGCTCAACGTGACGGAAAGTCAATCTCTGAATAATTCCATCCATTGTCAGAAGTGCCAACCCAAGGCTATTTTCCAAACCCAGCATGATTAAGGCTCTCTGATTACACAGTACTAATTCTTCAAAATTCATTCGGCTATTTTTATAACCTTCTATGAGAAACAACCGGCCACGCACCCTCCATGCAACACGTTACCTTTTTATTATCAACGAGTTAGACCAGGCGATTTTTTTTTCGATGCAACATAAACAGTAAAAAAAAAAGTCCATCCTGCAACCTGACAAGTAGCTTTTGCACGATGAGAGGTAGCCAAAAGAGCGGCCTGCCCGCAACTTTGCCTTTGAAAAGCAATCAGCTATTTTTTGACTAAAAAAACAGAGGAAGTAAACGATCAGATTCCTTTACCTAACGAGCGGCCAGCAGCGCCACCTGAAAAATTGGGAATCAAAAAGTGAAGGTGGCCTGGCGAGTGAAAAGTGCGATGAAAAAGGAATCTCGGCGGTTGAACGGCGGGGACAAATCAGGAGTCCAATTATTTTTCGCACCTTTTTGTTTCTAAAAAAAACTTGTCAAATTTCATCCTCTATGGCTGGTACATGCGCCAAATCTTTTGGTTCTATGTCCGCTTTGATCTTGAACATGAAGTAAATTTTTAAACAATCATAAATAACCAAAAATGAAATACATCATCATCCTGCTACTTGCTTTCGCCGCTTGTAACGATGCCGGGCAAACCAAACAGCAGGGAACGGAACCTTTGATACTGGGCGAAGACCCTGCCACCGGGCAATCCGGCTACCTTACAAGTACCGGTGAGGTGGCAATTCCTTTCGATAAATATGAAATGTGCCTCACGGACACCTTCCGCACCCATGCCATCGTCCTGACCAAAAACGACTTCAAGTGGGTCGTCATAGACCGGCAGGAAAAGGTGTTGTACGAAGTGTTCCCGTTCGACAACGGCCCCGATTTTCCTTCCGAGGGGTTGTTCAGGATGGTAAAAAACGGCAAGATCGGTTATGCCGACGCTGCTACCTTCGACATCGTTATCCAGCCGCAGTTTGATTGTGCTTTTCCTTTTGAAAACGGGAAAGCCAGGGTGAGCAATGATTGCCAAACGACCACTGATGGTGAACACGCTACCTGGACCAGCGATAAGTGGCAATTTGTGGATGAGAAAGGGAACAAACTGTAATCAAATAAAGTGACTGAAGCTAATATGACAGCAGCTACAGGATCTTCAAAAAAAAGGAACGGGGGCATCACATTAAAATGTGATACTCCGGGCATTTCAAACAGGGTACCTTTGTTAACAGTTGAACAAAGCAAACCTGCTATCAAAAACTAATCAACACGAAGTTTTCCCCCCAATAAGCGCTGGTTCTCACACACCTACCCAATTACTGGAAAAAACAATTTAATAAAGTAGTCAATGCCTGTTGCAGATAGTGGCATTGGATGTCATCCTGATGCCCATACCGTGTGCGCAACATGGAATGGGGAGGGGATTTTTAAGAAACGCTATATATTAATTATGAAAATGGTAACCAAAACATTGCAAAGCATCATGAAGAAGAGCATTCAGAAAAATATTGCCGGCAGAATTTATGGGTGCTGCCTGTTCTTTTTCCTGGGCGCCCAATTGGCCTCAGCGGAAAAGCCCATCGTTTTCACCCCGGACAGGCCTTCTGTTTTTGTAACGATGATGCCCACAGCAATTCCTGACAATTATTCGACTACGATCAACACGACCATTTCCCGGACTTCTGCTGACCCCGATGACCTGCTGGATAATGACTTTGCGGTTCCAAATGTTCAATCTTTTGGAGGTGGCAGCCTGGGCGGCACCATGAATGACCATCCCGCTGGCACCACAGCCACCATCGGCGGGCATTCCGTAACGGTCAATGCTGATGGCTCATTTACCTATGTCCCTGAGAGCGGATTTATCGGGAATTTCACCTTTTATTATTATTCCAGTTCCAATGGGCCTGCTAGTGCCTTGGTGACTATTCAGGTACAAAACGTTTGCCCGCCGGCTAACATCATCTACGTAAACGATGATGCCGCTGGCGCAAACAATGGCACTTCCTGGGACGATGCCTTCACGGATTTGCAGGATGCCCTCAACAGCACCTGTCCCGGCATTACGGAAATCTGGGTAGCGGCAGGCACTTATACCCCCGGCACCAATCAATCCGATGCCTTTGTCATGAAAAACGACCTGGCCATTTACGGCGGTTTTGCGGGAAATGAACCGCCCGGCTATGATCTCAGCCTGCGGGATTTTGCGACCTATACCAGTACGCTCAGCGGTGAAATCGGTGCGGCGGGACCTGGCGACAACAGTATTCACGTCATTTCCAATGACAACAATGGGCTGAACGGCACTGCTGTCCTTGACGGTTTTACCATCACGGGGGGATATTCGTGGGGCGGCGGTGGAATGTTAAATTCCTACTCCTCCCCCTCGGTGACCAATTGCACATTCTCTGGGAATACGGCCCAAGACGGCGGTGGAATGTATAATAATTCCTCCTCCCCCATTGTGACCAATTGCACATTCTCCGGGAATACAGCCAACAATGCCGGCGGCGGAATGTATAACTTTGCCTACTCTGCCCCCATGGTGACCAACTGCACATTCTCCGGGAATATTGTCTACAATGGCGGCGGCGGAATGTTAAATTCCAACTCCTCCCCCTCTGTGACTAACTGCTCCTTTTCCGGGAATTCAGGCCCAAACGGCGGTGCTATGTACAACGTCGCTGCCTCCCCCTCTGTGACCAACTGCATCCTCTGGGGAAACAGTTCGGAAATCTATAATAGTAATTCTTCTCCCACCATCACTTACAGCATCGTGCAGGGCGGCTACACTCCATGTACCAATTGCCCAAATACAAATGGGAATATTGACCCGCTTTTTGTAAGCAACAGTGATTTTCATCTCACCGAATGCTCCCCCGCCGTCGATGCAGGCGACGACACTGCCAACAATGAACCTAACGACCTTGACGGCAACACCCGAAAATTCGAGGCCATCGCTGGTGGCAGCATGATTGATTTGGGGGCGTACGAATTCCAATCGCTGGTCAACTTCACCACCTACTACACCGATGCCGACGGCGACGGTTTTGGTACAGGCCCCGGACAGGAGTTCTGTGCTAACCCTGGCACCGGTTGGGCCTTAGTGGACGGCGATTGCGACGACAATGCCATTGCCATAAATCCCAATGCCACGGAAGTCTGTGATGGCGTGGACAATGATTGTGATACTGAAATAGACGAGGGCAACGTCTGCTGCCCTGCGGGCAATATCCTATACGTAAATGACGATGCTCCTGGCGCCAACAACGGCTCCTCCTGGACAGACGCCTTCACCGACCTGCAGGACGCCCTCAACTCGGCCTGCCCCGGCATCACCCAAATCTGGGTGGCCGCAGGCACCTACACGCCTGGCACCAACCGCACCGATGCCTTTGAAATGAAAAACAACCTCGCCATTTATGGCGGTTTTGTGGGAAATGAAGCGCCAGGTTACGACCTCAGCTTGCGGGATTTTGCCACCAATGCCAGCATCCTGAGCGGTGAAATCGGCACAGCGGGCATTGCTGACAATAGCCAGACCGTTGTGATCGGCTCGAATACCGACAATACAGCCGTACTGAATGGTTTTACCATTGCGGGGGGAAATGCCGATGGAGACCCTAATTTACAAACGCCGGAAACAAGGGGCGGCGGGATGTACAACAATGCTGGCTCTCCAACGATCAGCAATTGTATTTTTATGGATAATACCGCTCAATATGGAGCGGGGATGCACAACATTAGCGCCAGTCCGATCATCACCAATTGCAGCTTTATCGACAACCAACAGACATTCAATGGTTATGGCGGCGGCGGTATTATGAACGAAAACAATTCCAATCCTGCCATTTCACAGTGTTCATTTGCAGGCAATACCGCTGCCAATGGGACAGGGCTTTGGTTTTTGGGCAGTACAAATCTATCCATAACGGATTGCACGTTTACCAATAACCAGGCAACTCTAGTTGGTGGAGCTATCTATTTTCATGATACGAATGTTTTTTTATCCAATTGCACTTTTACACAAAACACAGCAGGTAACAATGGTGGCGCAGTTCGCCAATTTGGTTCAACAAATGCAGAATACTTAAATTGTACATTTGACCTCAATGTCGCCACTCTTGGAGGAGCCATCACCACATCTGGTTTTGCACCGTCGGTCGGCAATAGTTCCTTCTCAGGATGTAATTTCTCAGGAAATAGGAGCACAGGAGGCTTCGGAGGTGCCATCCAGAACGGGTTTGCCAACACAACCGCTGAAGTTCATTTGACCTTTTCAAAATGTTACTTCTTGAATAATATTAGCCAAGGACAAAATGCAGGTTATGGTGGAGCTTATACCGATTCAGGAGGAATTTTTGATGCTGATTTTACCAATTGTTTATTTGATGGAAATAAAGCCCTCCACGCATCCGGCGAAGGGTATGGAGGAGGATTAATGATTTATGGAGGAAAGGTGACGCTGACCAATTCGACCATTGTGAACTCAGAGGCATCTACTGGTGCCGGTGGAGTTTATTTCGGAGACCCCTTCAATAGAGGTTCTTCATTATCCATCAAAAATTCCATTGTTTGGAATAATAACGCTCCGAATGGTAGTGATATTCTTAGTTATAGTGGCAATGCCAACGCCGAATACAGTCTCATCCAACAAGCCACCTGTCCAACCAACGTCACCTGCGGGCCCGGCATGATCTTCAACCAGGATCCGCTCTTTACCAACGGTTTCCATTTGAGCGAATGCTCCCCAGCCATTGACGCAGGCACCGCCACAGGCGCTCCTTTTGACGACCTCGACGGCGCTGCCCGCCCGGTGAACGCTGCACCGAACCTGGCCAATGATTATGACATGGGGGCGTACGAATTTCAGGGTACTACCCCAAATCCAACGCCAGCCTGTACTGCCAACCTAACCGTTCCCCTCAACGGAAACAGTATCGTGGTCCTGGCCGGCGAAGTTGGAAATGGCAGTACCGGTTGTGGTGATCTGACGTTGTTGATCAACGATCAACCCGACCTGACCTTCGACTGTGATGACGTAGGAACGCAAACAGTTACTTTAAAAGTGACCGATATCTTTATGAACACGGCCACGACTTCTTGTTCCTTTACCATAAGTGACGATGAAATGCCAGTTGCTATTTGCCCGGCCAATATCCCCGATGTGGTTTTGGACGCCAATGGCAACGGCATACTGCCAGCCAACATCGGCGACGGCAGTTCTACCGATAATTGTTCGGTGACTGAGACCAGCCCATCTGCCAATTTCATCTGCGCCGATATTGGCCCACAAACGGTGACACTCACCGCCACCGACGGGGGCGGCCTGACGGGAACCAAGAGCTGTACATTCAACGTGGTGGACGGTGCTGCGCCTTCGGCAAACTGCCCGGCCACGATCCCTGATGTCGTTCTCGACGCCAATGGCAACGGTACCCTGCCCGCCAACATCGGCGACGGCAGCTCCACCGACAACTGCGGTGTACCAACGGAGACCAGCCCAACGGCCAATTTTACCTGTGCCGATGTGGGAGTGCAAACGGTTACGCTGACCGCTTCGGACGGTACCTATAGCAGTACGGCCAACTGTACGTTCAACGTCGTCGACAACGAAGCCCCGGTAGCCAACTGCCCGGCGTCAATTGCGGATGTCGTTCTCGACGCCAACGGCAACGGTACCCTGCCCGCCAACATCGGCGACGGCAGCTCCACCGACAATTGCGGGATACCGACGGAGACCAGTCAAGCGGCCAACTTTACCTGTGCCGATGTGGGAGTGCAAACGGTGACGCTGACCGCTTCGGACGGCACCTACAGCAGTACGGCCAACTGTACGTTCAACGTCGTCGACAACGAAGCTCCGGTGGCCAACTGCCCGGCGTCAATTGCGGATGTGGTACTCGACGCCAACGGCAACGGCACCCTGCCCGCCAACATCGGCGACGGCAGCTCCACCGACAACTGCGGGATACCGACGGAGACCAGCCCTACGGCCAACTTTACCTGTGCCGATGTGGGTGTGCAAACGGTGACGCTGACTGCCACCGACGGTGGCGGCCTGACGGGAACCAAGAGCTGTACGTTCAACGTGGTGGACGGTGCTGCGCCTTCGGCAAACTGTACAACAACAACGATCACCGCCACGCTCGATGCCAATGGCAATTACACCGTCGATCCAAATGAGATTAACGATGGCAGTTCCGATGCCTGCGGTGCGGTGACCCTGGCGGTCAGCCCGTCCTTGCTGACCTGTCAGCACGAAGGCCTCAATACCATCACCCTGACCGTCACGGACGCCAACGGAAATTCCGCCAATTGTACTTCCACCGTGGAGGTCGCACCGTTCATCTCGGTCAGCAGCATTGTTTCCAATGCGGAAAGCTGCGCCGGAGCCGGAGATGGGTCCAT
>JBFIJS010000221.1:0-6794 GCA_041600595.1 Saprospiraceae bacterium
CTGACCGAAGTGGAAGTCCGGGAGGTCGTCCTCAGGCGGGACGGAGGCATTCTGCTGATTGGTGAGCTGGCGAAAGAGTTTATTCGCGGTGGTGCTTCTTCTGCCTATTACGCCCGCACGGGTGTCCGGCCGGTCGTCGACCATTACTACGACGACATTTTCCTGATCTCCCTCCACCCCAACGGCGATTTGCACTGGAAAAACATTCTCCATAAAAAACAATACTCACAGGACGATGATGCGATTTACTCCTCTTATTTTCTGGCGAAAACACCGAGTGCGCTCCGCCTTGTTTTTAATGATGAAATCAAACAGGAAAATACCGTCAGTGAGTATGTGGTGCAAGGCAACGGAGAGTTTGATCGCAATGCCGTCATGAACACCCAGCGCAAAGATCTGTCCCTGCGGTTTCGGGATGGCATTCAGATTTCAGCCAATGCCTTTGTGGTGCCGAGCGAAAGGAGACAAAAAGTGAAGTTGGTAAAAGTCGAATACCAGTAAATCCGGCGGGAAACCAAACCACATCCCGGTGAGAATATACCGGAATAACTGCATCGATTTGGCCGTCTGGCCACCGGCTTCCAAAGAGCACTTACCGCCATTTTAGCACCGTCTGCCAGCAGGCCGGAACGCACATCAAAAATCCATCCCGATCGAAAAGTACAACCTGGGGTCTTGCACGACCCTGGTCTCCACGCCCCAGGCATAATCCAGCCGGACAAAGTAGCCGAACAGCAGGGTTCGTATTCCACCGCCATAGCCGTACACGATCGGATCACGGAAATAATTGACTTCGATATTTACGTTGGTATTGCTGGTTTCGAAAGTGTTCAGCGGACTGGTTTCGTTGAAAGGATTGACTCCCTGCCAGGCCGTGCCGGCATCAAAGAAGGCGACCAGTTGGAAATTACGGACAAAATTGGAGGAAGAACGCCGGAATAGATAACGGAACACCGGCGTCCGGAACTCCGCGTTGAAAAGAGCGTAGGTATTGCCATTGCGCACATTTAGCTTAAAGCCCCGCGCATTGGTCGCAATCGAGCGGTACACAAAATCATCGGCCGGGGGCAGAGAGATCGACTCATCGAATGACTGAAACAACCAGTTATCCGTGCCGCCGAGCATGAACAGTATTTTCTCCTGTCCGAAAGAAGTAGCCCCGGCAAAACGGGCCGCCAGTACCGACCATTTCAACACCCGCTGGTAATGGCGGGCATCCACACCGGCCACGTACATAAAGCCGTCGTTTACCTTAAATTGCGGATTTTCCCGCAGGTCCACCTCAAAGCCTTTGACCACCTCGACAAAAAACTTGTAGCGGGTACCATTCTTAATATTGAGGGAAATATCAATCGTATTGTCAAACACATACTCTCCTTTGACACCAAACCGCTGCACCCGTTGGGTCGGGAACTCAAGGGTCGGCCGGTTGGAGGAAAGCACCACTGTTTTGTCGAAGCGCATCGTTGCCGACCCGCGGAGGCTCGTGTAAATATCCAGTGGATAACGCACCTGATACTGCATCAGGAAGGTCGAGTTGTCATATTTCACCGGCGGGGGCGTCGGATCGGCCTCAAAACGGAGCCGGCGGCGATAAACAGCATAACGCTTGTCGAGCCGTTTCTTTTTGTCGTGGAAGAAGGCAAAATATTCCGCTCCGTTGAACGAAGTCGGGATCCGAATACCACCCTCGAATTCATAATCTTCAAAAAGATCTTTAAAATTGGCTTTCAGCAAGATGCCCGGCGGCGGGTACCCGAAATCTTCCGGCACGCCGGAGTAAGTGTTCAGCCCGTCGAACAGGAAGTTGTTGTCCAGTTGGGTCGTCACGTAGTCTGTCCGGAATTTGAGCCGGTAAGGCACGATGCGGCTGGAGCGGAAGTCATGCACTTTTTTGGTCTCCTCTTCCGACTTCACCGGCTGGTAAACGACCGGTTGCTGCACGGGTTTGGGTTTTTCGGTTTCTTTTTCCCGGGTTTGTACCGGCACTTCTTCATCATCAAACTCACTCTGAAAAAGGTAGTTATCAATATCAATGGTTTTGGTGGTGGTATCCTGTTTTTCCTGCGGCACCTTCGACACATCAATTGGTTTGTCGTCCACTTCTTCCAGTTTGTTTTCCACCACAATATCCTTTTCCTCCAGAATCGGGGCCGCCATAACCCGGACCCGCTGTTTCTGATACCCGGTAAAACTGGGATTGACGGACTCCTGCGGTTTCATCTCGTTCAGGTAAACATGCCAGGAGTCGTTGCGGAAAATCAATTCCACAAACCGGCTGTTGTTTCGTGCTTTGTGTTGGATGAGAATATTGCGGTCGTAATTGGAGGCAAAATGGTTGATGGCCCGTTGCTTGATAATCGTATCCAGGCGAACCGTATCGATTTGCGCATAAGCGGCGCTGTCCAGTTTCTCCACGATG
The DNA here is from genome assembly GCA_041600595.1 of Saprospiraceae bacterium. Lineage (GTDB taxonomy): Bacteria > Bacteroidota > Bacteroidia > Chitinophagales > Saprospiraceae > UBA6168. Next base: position 2,423 of record JBFIJS010000221.1, read on the forward strand.
ACCGAATCGGCGTGCAGCCGAATGTCGGTTCCATCGGCTAAAGTGATCACATTTTCCAGGTGGTGGACATAATCTGCGAGGTAGCCGTTTTTTCGGTTAAAAACACCGGATTCATCGGAGAGGAAGGAAAACCAATTGTCATCGACGGCGATGGGTTTGCGTTCGTTGGCGTGCGGAGTTCGGGTCACCTGCACCAGTTCGCCCATGCGGTTGAAGCTGATGGAGTCGAGATTGAGGTAAAAAATATCAAAATTGGTAATGGGTAGAATCGTATCCAGGTTGACCGGAATATTGAGTGAATCGGGTCGGTTGGAAGAGAACAGAATACCGCGCTGGCCGCGAACCCCGACAAAAGAAGCGTCGAGGTCGTCCCAGAAATCATTGGTCAGCCGTTGGGTCTGGCGGGTTTGGGTGTAATACAAAAACAGATCAGACTGCCCGCGGACCGATGCTGAAAATACCAGATCGTTGGCGCTCACATAGTCCACGCTATAGATGCGCTGAAACTGCGAGTTCATCACCTCCGTCTCGTCGTCTTTGGTCATGATGTTGTATTTCATCAAAGACACCACATCACGGTGTTCGATGATAATGGCCAATTCGAGGCCGTTGGGGTTCCAGGCGAGCAGGGGATAATTGTAATCCGTTGCCTGTAGCACGTTGCGAAAGCCTCCTTTGTACACGACGGTGCGGTCGCCGGTGGCCAGGTCCTGGATGTACACTTTCGTGCGGCCTATTTCATTGATCACATAAGCAATCTTGGTTCCGTCGGGATTGATCTTCAGTTCGGTGATCGGGGAATTGCGTTTATTTTTGATAGGTTGTTTGCCCGACAGCTCCTGGGTGGATTGAAATCCGTTTACCTCGCGGTTGTATTGCTGCTGGTAGTAGGCATTCCAGCTTTGAATGGTTTTTTCGTAAGTATTACCCAATACGTAGAGAAAACCGCTTTCCACGCTGCGGTTGATCCGGGTCAGGTACAGCAGATTGGCCACCGTGGAATAGCCATAATGCTGACTGATAAAATGCCAGAGAGAGTGGCCGGCAATGCGGGGGTGCAGTTCGGCCATTTCTTCAAAACCTTCGTACTCGCCCGACTGGAAAAGGTCTCTGAGCTGGTTGTCCATTTCGGTATTCCATTCTTCCCCGACAAAAGAGATCAATCCTTCCTTGAACCACTCCGGGAGGTTCATCATCACGGCATTTTGCACAATTTCCTGGAGGTTGGAGCCAAAAAGCATCGCATTGAGATAAACGGAGGCGATGCCCTCCCGGATCTGCCGGCGCAGGTCGTTGTGGTTGCCATTGAAATGAACAAACATTTTATTGTTGACGATCTTCGTTTGTCCGGCCGAGTTGAGCATGCTGGCGTTGCCGGTTGCGGCCTGAGCCATCTGGCTGGGGCTGTTGGTTCCGGTCATAAAAACCTCCTCGCTGCCGATGTTGCTTTGCTTCAGGTCGGTCACATCATTGTACACGATGATCTCGATCTTGTCGTTCATGCGGTGCTCCAGAATGCCTTGTATTTCGTAAAAATCGTATTCGGCCATCTGCACCACCGACTGCCCGATCAGGCGGCCTTCCCCGTACCAGTAGGTGATAAAATTGCGGCTCTCATACTGCGACCACTCCATGAACTGGTCGTGAAACTGTACCCGGTTTTTGCCAAATTCAGTCTGTGTGGTTTGGCTGATCGCTACGGAGACCAGGAAAAACATTGGAAGGAAGGCGTAAAGGATTCGCATGTCGATAATGATAGATGATGTGTAGCAGATGGCGGACAAACGGGGCATCCGCATTCACGCTGCACCAAAAGGTATTGGTTCTTATTTACAGACAATCAGGTCAGAGGATGGTTGACGCAATTATACAACGGAGTAGGCAGGAGGTGTATTTTTACTAAAGAAAAAATCGAACCATGGTTGTTGCGCCGCTGCGCAGTGGCTTTAATCCCTGCACTAACTTCGGAAAGACAAGTTTTCAACTCCTGGTCCGGTCATCCGGGCCGGGTCAATTGATCGTTATCTGACAGGCCCTGCGCACCCTAAGCGTACTCTTTAACTTTATTAAAAATACTACCTTCGCCCCGATTGTTCAATGAAAAGCCAAGTTAGGGCTATTGGGAGACATTTTCCAGGCACTTCCCTGCTTCAACGCCTTATTTGCCCGGAGCAATCGATCCGTCATTTTCAAACAAAAATCCTGATAAACAGCGTATTACCTACTCAACAAACAATGAACATCGCCATTTTTACTTTCAATCCTTTTCAGGAAAATACGTACGTCCTCTACGACGATACCAAAGAATGTATCATCATCGATCCCGGTTGTTTTGAAAACAGTGAAAAACTGGAGCTCGATAATTTCATCGCCGCCAATGACCTCAAGCCGGTGCGACTCATCAATACCCACTGCCACATCGACCATGTGTTCGGCAACAAGTTTGTCAGCGAGCGCTACGGTCTGGAGCTGGAAGCACACCGGGGCGAAATGCCCGTCCTCGCAGCCTGCGAACGGGTCGGGGAGATGTATGGCATCCCCTACCCCGATGTTTCCCCGCCGATCAGCCGCTACCTCGAAGAAGGCGACGTGATCACTTTTGGCAATACCAAACTGGAAACTTTATTCACCCCCGGCCATTCGCCCGCCAGCCTGTCTTTTTTCTGTCGGGAAAAAGAAATGCTCATCGCCGGCGATGTGCTCTTCCGGGAAGGCATCGGCCGGACGGACCTGCCCGGTGGCGACTATGCTACGTTGATTAAAAGCATCAAGGAGAAACTGCTGCCGTTGGGAGATGAAGTAAAAGTCTTTTCCGGACACGGAGAGGCGACCACAATCGGACACGAAAAGGTGCACAATCCTTTTTTGTAGAAATTCAGAGCAGCCTGCTTCTATCACCTGTACCCCCCCGAACGACTTCGGTGAAGCGTGCCCATCCTACGGTCTGTTTTATACTTGACAATCCCGACTGATCAGTTTTATTCGGTTAAATGTGGCATTGGGGCAGCGTGTTACCGGTACTATCCAAACGGTAGAAATATTCAACAGCGCAGGTGTCCTGTTAAAATACCTGGACCTGTCGGGCTCATCTACGGCTGCGATCAACGTAAGTGATCTGCCAGGAGGATTTTTCACCTTAAAAGTATCAACTGAGTCAAGCCTTGTCGTTCAGTCATTTTTAAAAAAATAATGGAGTGGGAGGCGGAAGTACAAATTCCCAGATCTCTTCGTTTTGAGTATATTTTGTTCGTGCTAATGGCAACAAAAGAAGTGGGAGGCATTATTGGTGATGGATGTGCGACAAATGGAGAGAAAGTTTTTTTGTGAAACGAAGATCAGGGGCAGGAATTTTCGCCCCCATTGGTTGGGTGCGTTCCGTAAAGCGGTTTATTTTGCGGCCCATTCTTTCACAAAAACATGGCACATGAAATCCTTTCCATTATTCCTGCTTTCCGTCCTTTTTTGCGCCCAAATTTCGGCGCAGCCGATAGAAGATATCTTCGAGAAATTTACCTCCCGCACGATCCTGGTCGATGGCTACCGGATCAACGTGGAGACCCTCGGTTCGGGCGATGCCATTTTCTTTTTTGCCGGCGGTCCCGGCAATTCCCATGATTACATGCAGGGAAATTTTGGGCAATACTACCGCACCCATCAGGTAGTATTCATTGATATGCTCGGACGGGGAATGTCCGACGATGCAAAGGACCCTGCCGAGTATTCGGTCGAGAACGATGTGCACGTAGCCGAAGAAGTGCGGAAGGCCCTTCAACTCGAAAAAATCTCTTTGGTCGGGCACTCTTACGGCACGGTGACCGCCCAGGCTTATGCGATCAAATATCCGGAACGGGTGGATAAAATGGTACTGATCAGCGGGTTTCACAGCGGAGAAATGTGGCAGGCCAACTGCGACAGTTATAACCATTACGCCAAGACCCATTTCCCCGAAAAATGGCAGCAGATAGACTCGTTGCGGGCCCTGGGCTACGTTTCCAGCGATTCGGTGTTCAGCGCCCTGTACGCCAGTGTGCCCGTTAAATATGTGTATTACCACGACACGAAGCTGAAGCAGCATGTGCCGAAAACCAAATTCCGGGGATGGGCTCCGGATGTCTATTATTCGATCATTGGCCGGGATGCCGATTTTTTTGTGAGTGGCAGCATGATGGATACCGATTTCCGGCGGGATCTGGCTGGTTTAAAAATACCGACGCTGATCGTGGCGGGCCGGTACGATGGCGTCTCCACGCCGGAATACAACATTCAGTACAAAAAATTTATGCCGCAGGCCCGGTTCGTGATGTTTGAAAACAGCGGCCACAACCCCTACCTCGAAGAACCAGAAAGGTTTTATGCCCTGCTGGATGAGTTC
>JBFIJS010000222.1:0-6764 GCA_041600595.1 Saprospiraceae bacterium
CCGGGAAGACATCATCAACACCACCCGGGAGGAGGTGATGGACACCCTGAAGGAAGAATTTCGCCCCGAGTTTCTCAACCGCATCGATGAGGTGATTATGTTCCTGCCCCTGACCCGGGAGGAAATCCGTCAGATACTGCTGTTGCTTTTACGAAAAGTGGAAAAAATGCTCGCCCGGCAGCGCCTGCAAATTCAGCTGACCAAAAAAGCACTGGACTACCTGTGTGATGCCGGGTATGACCCACAATTTGGGGCCAGACCGATGAAAAGAGCCTTGCAGGACTTGTTGATCGACGATTTGTCGAGGCATTTACTCGGTGGCACATTTGCCGCAGGCGATACGGTTTATGTGGATGAGGCCGAGGAAGAGCTCACCTTTTCCAACAAAGTGAACAAGGCTGCCAAAACGGTTGCGGAATGGCGGGAGGAAACGGCCCTGGCGATACAGGAGCCCCCAGCGAAGAAGAAAGGACGCAGCCGGGGTAAAAGCAAAAAAGAAAAACAACTGGACGAATTGAAAAAAGCAACCGAAGAGCTGAACCAGGCGGTAGCTGAAGTGAAAAAAGAGGAATAAAAGGCCGTAGGTTTCTACCTTTTAAACTGTCGGCCCGAATAACTATCTTTGCCGCCTTTAATAATGAACCAGGTGCCCGGTGGGGTGTATACACTCCAGCAGCAGGGCGTTTCCCACTTGAAATGTCATGACCAATCCCTCTGGCTCCAAGCCGAATTATTTGTACGCCATCATCAGTGTAACGCTTGTTCTGATACTGTTAGGCCTCTTTGGTTTACTGGTGTTGCAAGGGCAGCAATTGGTCAAAAAGATGAAAGAGGAGGTGGAGATAATTGTGGAGCTAAAGGAAGAAAATGTGGAGGAGTCGGTGGCGGAACTGAAGGCATTCCTGGATAAAAGTCTTTTTTACAAAGAGGGGTCGGCCCGGTTTATCAGTAAGGAAGAAGGTGCCAAAATGATGCAGGATGAATTTGGCGATGCATTTTTGAAACTTGACATGGCCAACCCGTTATATGATGTGATGACGATCAACATGAATGCGGATTACGTGGACGCCGAGGAAATGGGAAAGATACAGGAGCTTTTGCGGGGGTTTGGTTTCGTCAATGACGTCTATTACCAGGAATCGGTCGCAGACGCCATCGCCAACAACCTGCAAAAAATAAGCATTGGCGTTTTAGTAGCCGGTGTGTTTTTCATTTTTGTGGCCATTGCCCTCATTCTCAATACCATCCGGCTTTCGTTGTACGCCAATCGTTTTTTGATAAAAAACATGGAATTGGTGGGCGCATCCTGGGGCTTTATCAGTAAGCCCTTTTTGAAGAGAAGTTTCTGGCACGGGCTGCTCTGCGGATTCCTGGCGATCGGAGCCTTGTCCTTGTTGCTTTACCTGGTGTTCAGGGATGTGCCGGATTCCGGAGAGCTGCTGGTCATTCCGAGTATCATTGCCCTTTTTGCGGCGATATTGATGGCCGGGGTTTTGATCAGTGTGTTGAGCACCTATTACGTTGTAAATAAATACCTGCGAATGCGGGTGGATGATCTATACTAAAGCCGGCTGCTCCGGGTGAGTCAGTCAGGGATGGATGCCGAATTATTCGAGAATGGTTTTTTACAGAAAAAAACAGCACGGATAGAAGGGAATCCAACAGCCGGCAGCAATCAGCCAATAGCAATAATAAAATGAGTAAAGCCAAAAAAAAGGTAGTTGTAACCACTGCTGCCAAATCACCAAAGAAAACGGAAGCCACGGTGTCCCGGAGACGGGCTGCCAGTTCGACATCTACGTCCGGCAGCAGCCATCCGTTGATTTTCAACAAAACCAATTATATCCTCATGCTGGGGGGAATCGGCCTCATCGCTTTGGGCCTGGTGCTGATGAGCGGAGGAGGTATGCCCAGCCCCGATGTGTGGGATGAAAGCATTATTTACAGCTGGCGGAGAACGGTATTGTCTCCACTGATTATCGTTGCCGGGCTGGTGCTGGAAATCTACGCTATTTTCAAAAGAACCCCCGAAGAGGAGCAGGAAGTAGCTCTGTAAACCCAGACCCAGTACAGAATGGATGAAATAATAAAGGCCATTGTTCTTGGGATTATCCAGGGACTGACGGAGTTTTTGCCAGTGAGCAGTAGCGGGCATTTGGAGTTGGCAAAATATTTTCTGGACGACCGCAGCCTCAAAGAGGACAGCCTCATGATGACGGTGGTGCTGCATTTCGCAACGGCCCTCAGCACGGTGGTGGTTTTGCGAAAAGAAGTGGCCCAGATTTTTAAGGGCTTGTTTCAGTTTGCCTGGAATGAAGAAGCGCAATACGCCGTAAAAATTATCATTTCGATGGTACCGGCGGCGCTGGTTGGCCTGCTCCTGGAGCAGCAGATCGAAGCGATGTTCGACCGGCAGATCGTGCTGGTCGCTTTTTGTCTGGTGATAACCGGCTTATTGCTGTTTCTGGCGGATAAAGCCAAAACAACCGGCCGGGGCGTAAACTTCTGGAATGCGCTCATCATTGGTATCTCGCAGGCAATTGCCATTTTGCCCGGTATTTCCCGCTCCGGGGCTACCATTTCGACAACGGTGCTGCTGGGAATCGACCGGGAAAAAGCTGCCCGGTTTTCCTTTTTGATGGTAGTGCCTTTGATTTTTGGTAAAATAGCAAAAGACCTGCTCGATGGCGCCCTCACCGAATCCACCAATTTATTACCGCTGACCGTTGGCTTTTTTGCCGCCTTCTTAACCGGATTGGTAGCTTGTAAATGGATGATCCAACTGGTCAAAAGCAGCAAATTGGTCTATTTTTCCATCTATTGTTTCATCATTGCGGTGTTGGCTATTGTTTTTTACCTTGCGTAAATTTGTAAATTGATCGCATGATGGGCGAAGTGGCAGCGTGTAGCAGGTGCCAGGAACAGTCCCTTACGGGAAGTTTTTTTCCCAGGCATTTTTTCAAAAAGAAAACTCCGCTGCAAACGGAGCCAAAATGTCATTAAAGAATATTTAAAGCGGTTTTAAAGTAACCAATTAATGTTATGACGGACAGCGTAAAGTCCCTTTCCATGTTAAGTTTCTAAAACCCTCCCGGTGGTTCAACAGCCCATGTGGTTGGATAGCTGCCAGGTGCTTTCCTCTCCGTCATCCAAAATTATAGAATGGAAGATCCTTTCCCGGCCCAGAAATTTCTCAATGGCACCCGCCTGTTAGTAGATAAACCTCTTACCTGGACTTCTTTTGATGTGGTCAACAAAATCCGTTTTGGCCTGAAACACCGCCTTGGTATCCGCAAAATAAAAGTCGGACACGCCGGTACCCTCGATCCGATGGCCACCGGCCTGTTGATCATCTGCACCGGCAAATTCACCAAAAAACTGACCGAGTATCAGGGCCTCGGCAAAGAATACACCGGGACCATCACTCTGGGTGCAACAACCCCTTCCTTCGATCAGGAAACAGAACCGGACGCTACGTTCCCTTTCGACCATATTACCCCGGAACAGATCGAAGAAGCGCGCCAGCAGTTTCTCGGTGAACTGGAGCAACTGCCCCCGATGTACTCGGCGATCAAAGTCGATGGACAGCCGCTGTACAAGAAGGCCCGTAAAGGTGAAATGGTGGAAGTGAAGGCCCGGCCCGTGGTCATTGAAGAGTTTGAAATTACGCATATTTCCCTGCCACACATTGAGTTTCGGGTGAAGTGCAGCAAAGGAACTTACATCCGTTCCCTGGCCCACGATTTTGGCAAAGCCCTTAATAACGGCGCTTACCTGAGCGCACTGCGGCGCACGAAAATCGGGCATTTTGACATTGAAAATGCCTGGAACCTGGAGGCATTGATGGATCATATCGAAGGGCTTGTTCCGAATACGGACAGAGCTTCCTGAGCCTTAATACCCTGATCATTTGACAGATTCTTACCATACCATATCCGGACCCTCCACCGGCGAATTCCGGGACCGGGGCAGTAAATTCCTGGCCTATGCCTTTCCAGTGAATACGGAAACCGACTGGCAGCAATGTTTGGAACAGGTAAAAAAGGAACACCCCAAGGCCCGGCATTACTGCTATGCTTACCGCCTCGGGATGGATGCCAATAACTTTCGTGCAAATGACGACGGCGAACCCTCCGGAACGGCTGGGCGTCCCATTCTCGGGCAGATCGATAGCTTTGGGGTGACCAATGTGCTGGTAATCGTGGTACGGTATTTTGGCGGCACCTTGTTGGGCACTTCCGGACTGATCAATGCTTATAAACTGAGTGCCCAGGATGCATTACAGCAGGCCCGCGTGGTTGAAAAAATACTGGAGGACATCGTTCGGGTCCGTTTTGACTATGCCTTAATGGGAGAGGTCATGAATGCCGTCAAGAAAATGGAGTTGTCCATTGTGCATCAACATTTTGAAGAAACGGCCTATATCGACCTGGCAATCCGGAAAACTGAAACCGCCGCAGCCCTCCTGCGGCTGAAAGCTTTGCTGGCTAAAGTCAGCCTGGAGGAAGCGGAGTTGATGGAGTCAGTGGACGGAGTTTCTTTCGATTATTAATTTGTATTCACTTCTTTTTTAGAGTTTATTGTATGGGGTTAGGATAAATTTGTAAAATAAAAATTTGTACACCCGCCTTCATTCTTCTTTTTTTTCCTATCTATTATCTACATTTGGCAGGTATAGCAACAGGCTTGTTTTTCGAGCGTCCATCGGGGCGCTACATGGTGGGTATGACTACTTTACAGTATAAGTTTTAGGTTTAATAATGCCTGTTTCGACAAACAGACCGAAAAAAAAGTGTAGAGCGCATTCCCGGTCTCGCACTGGTTTTTCATCTTATCACGGTGGATTCGGGGATTTACAGTTTTGGTTGTTTTCGGAATAATGGCAGCTACTACCCGATTGGATGGCATTCGGCACATCGGCACAGAAAATACCAGCACAGCCCTTTTTATCAGGACGTTGAGGCACCACTGCAAAATAATCAGGTGGCTGGAAAGAAACAGACAAAGGGGCTTCCGCAACCAAACTTCCCTGATGCAGGGAATACACATGGTCAGGGTGTGCGGACAAGAATTGTAACCAACTTTAATTTTTTCATAAATCCAATCTTACCATGTTTCCAAGATTAGCACTTTTACCAATTGGGTTATTCCTTATTTGGTGCTTTGTGGTATCAAGATGGTATGTCTGCCACATAAAACATTTGTGTGGGGACACTCCCGTCGTTATTGATGACCCGGCGCCACCTGCACCGGATGAACGCGCACTGGTGTTCAAATGGGGCGATGCCGAACCAACTGTTCAGGCCTCGTTTGATGGCCTGAAACAAAGTCAAATAGAAAAACTTGGTGCCGGACAATTACTGGAAATTACCGGATGCTACTACAAAGAAGAAGGCATTCCCGAGGGTTTTTCCAATATGGGACTGGCACGCGCCGCAAAGATCAAAGCCTTATTCATCCCTCCGCTGACGGCCGAACAAGTGGTGGAAAATTCCAAACTGGTAGAACCCGAACCCGATGGCATGAGGGCCGACACCCTGTTTGAAGCCATCCTTTTCCGCTACCGGACTCCTACGAAAGACCCGGTCGTGGAATGCGTTGTGGAGAATAACAACTCGCTTACCATCTTATTCCCCTACGGAAAAGCACACCGGGAAGTCGATAAAAAAATCGAGGAATGCATGCAAAGTTTGATCGATGCCTTAAAACAGACACAAGATAACGTCAGGATCGTCGGGCATACGGACGATGCCGGTCCCGATGAATTTAATATGGGCCTCGGGCAGCGCCGGGCCGATCACATCAAGTCTATTTTGGTAAAAAAAGGTATCGACAGTAAACGAATTGAAACTGCATCGAAAGGTGAACGCGAACCCATAGCCAGCAATGATACCGAAGAGGGTACCCGCCAAAACCGGCGCGCGGTGCTGACCCTGGTGAAAAAATGACCTGGCTGCTTCGCATGGACCTCAACCGGCACTTGACGAAGCAGAATTTTCGCAATATCTATCATATTTGAAAGGCTGGCCGGGGTGGGAGAACGGTACCCACTTTCGCTCGCTGGAAAAGATTACTTCCTAAATTATTCAATTCTTAGTTTAAAAAGGGGGGATGGTGATGAGCCGGAAAACGCCCCGCTCTTTTTCTGACAATTGAATTTCAAAATAAATCAATCATGACTGAAACAATAATGACCCATACTTTTGAAGTCTGTTTATGGCTGTTGGTGGCATTTGCTTTAGGCCTTTTGTTAGGTTACATCATCTGGTACAAATGGCGGCGCATTTATCTGGAGATGCAACGGGAACACGAACGCTTGAGCGCACAGCACCGCGAGCTGGAAAAAGAACACAAAAGCCTCAATTATAAATACGAGGAGTTGGAAAAAGACTTCAATAAACGACGTACCCGGATCAGTGCCCTGGAGGGCGATGTGACTGTTCTTACCAGTAAGCTCAAAGCCTGCGAGGAGAGTAAAGGCGACGGTGGCGGAGGTATAGGAAAAATGGCTATGGGAGCAGCCATGGCGGCGGGAGCGGTGACCAAAAAGGATGACCTCAAAAAAATTGAAGGGATCGGGCCAAAAATTGAAGGTCTTTGCAATAATATCGGCATCTACACCTGGCGTCAGTTGTCGAACACTTCTGTGGAAACTTTGCAAAAGATGCTGGACGATGCCGGACCGCGCTACAAAATCTCCAACCCGGGCACCTGGCCGAAACAAGCCGAATACGCAGCCAACGGTGAATGGGAAAAGTTACAGG
>JBFIJS010000223.1:0-6762 GCA_041600595.1 Saprospiraceae bacterium
GTAGAAACATATTTAACAGATAGAGGCCAGAGACTATGATGTAAAGATAAGTTCTTTCCCTTAAAATCCGGGTAAAAACCCTTTAAAAGATTGGCTCAACCTGATTGCTTTTAAGCAAAAAGTAAAGTAATCGATAGCTTTTCGATTGACAATGATTTAAATCACTGCGAAAGTTGACCATCGTGGAAAAAGCACCTTTCCGGCACTGGTTCTGACTGCCTTCGATTCGGAGCGCCCGTTCCAGTTTTGTATGCCGGCTGTTGGATGGCGCTTTTTGCTCTGAACGATCATTTTGTCAGCAGTTTGATCGCAACCTTTTTAGCCATTTGAAAGGTTTTGGGGAAGGTTGTTTCTACTTTCAGAATTGCCCGGTTTTTTGCCACGTCCAGATCTTTAGGGAAATTAACGTTCATACCGTTGGCATTTTTCAATTGCAACGGCTTGACGATCGTTTGGAACTGCATGAATTTGCTGGATTCCGGAATGTAGTGGCAGGTAATAGAATTGCGGGAATGCTGTGGCTCAAAAGACGCCAGAGATCCGTGGATCGTTTTGGACCCCCAGAACAGTACGTCGCCTTTTTTCAAAGCCGGAGCAACACATTTCAGGTCAAAGTCTTTAATGATCTTTTTGACCAGTGTTTTGTAACGATCGTGGTGAAAGGCAATGTCAAAATCTCCTCCGTTTTTGCGGATGTCAATCTTGTGGCTGGTAGGGTAAATGTAAAACCGTCCACCGCCGGGATGAATATCTTCCAGGGCGAGCCACATGCCGATCATGTCTCCGTCTTGCTCGGCATCAAGGTAGTAGCAATCCTGGTGCGCCCAGGTGATGGGGTTGCCCTCAAAATACATGGATTGTACCGCTTTTCCAGGTTCGCCCATCAGTGTCTTCAACGTCTGCTGGATGCCTGGCTGGGTCAGTACATCAATACCTCTGGAACGGAACTTCGGAAATGAAGCGCTGCTTACCGACTGGATGTTGAGGATCGAGTTCAGCATGTAACCGTGGTCAGTGAACTTGTGTCTTTCGGGGTTGGCGCTTGCCTGCCGGTAAATGAACCCCTTGTCGGGTTTCACTTCTGTCCGGAAATGATGGAGCATTTCGTCGCACAGATCATCCGGAATCAGGTTGCGCTTGACGACGTAACCATTTTCGTCGTAATAATTTTTGACATCCTCGTCTGAACGCAGCGCACGGTAAGGATCGTTTGTTGCGTCAACCTTAACGGGGATTTCCAATGGTTCGCCCAGTGGGCAGGTGCCTTGGTAATAAGCCTCTTGGACCATAATTTTAAAGTGTTTGTGTTAGTGAATGTAAAAAATGGGAAATAGAGAACTGGAAATAAATCAGAGGGAAAATGGTCGGACCGGCTCACTGCCAGGCCCGCGTCTGTTTATTTTAACGGCCTGCGACTGACCACATAATTCTCCAATACCAGCATATCCATCTGGGTGCGGAGAAAACATTCGAGGGCATGTTCAGGCGTGTTTACGATGGGCTCGTTTTCATTGAAAGATGTATTCAACAAAATCGGGACACCGGATTTTTTATAAAATGTATTGATCAGCCGGTGGTAGCGGGGGGCATCTTTTTGCTCCACTGTTTGCAGCCTGCCGGTGCCGTCAACATGGGTGACGGCAGGGATTTGCGCCCTCTTTTCTTTTTTTATTTTAAAAACTTTTTCCATATAGGGTACATCATCGACCCGTTCAAAATAATCCGCTGTAGCTTCCTTCAGGATGGAAGGGGCGAAAGGACGAAAACTTTCCCGCCGTTTGATCTTTGAGTTGAGCAGATCCTTTGCATCGGGGCGGGAGGGATCGACGATGATTGACCGGTTGCCGAGTGCCCGCGGTCCAAATTCTGCTTTTCCCTGAAACCATCCTACGACACAACCATTGATCAACCCATCCGTAACGACTTCAAACAATTCATCTTCGGAATATTTTTTTACCTGAAACGCCTGCAGGTCCCGCGTCTGCAAGTAGGCTCCGATTTCCTCATTGGTAAAACTGCTGCCCGTGTAGGCCTGGTGCTCAAACGGTGAGCGGGGTTGCCCCAGATCGTGGTGGTAATAAAACAGCGCCGATCCTACCGATGTGCCTCCGTCGTGCCCGGCGGGAGGGACAAAAAGGTGCTCGAACGAAGTGTTGTCGACGATCTTTCCGTTGGCGACAGAGTTTTGAGCTACCCCTCCGGTGATGCACAGATTTTTCAGGCCCGTTCTTTTGTGCAGGTCTTCCGCCAGGTGAAAAATAACCTCTTCACAAACCCTCTGTACCGAAGCTGCCAAATTCATGTGCTCCTGGGTCAATGGCCCTCCTTTTTTACGAGGTGGTCCAAATTTGCTGATGAAATAATCATTGAACTTTGGCTTGATGACCGGGCGCCCTTTTTCATCGACTCCGGCCCAGTCTCCTTTATGGACCCGACTAAGGTATTTTAAATTCAGCTCGAACAACCCGTTATTTTTCACCCGGATAAAATCCCGGATTTTTTTCATCAGCGCTTCATCGGGGGTACCGTAGGGAGACAGCCCCATCACTTTGTATTCATCACCATAGTTGGGGAAACCAAGGAACTGCGTAAAACAGGTGTAAAAATAACCGATCGAGTGCGGGAACGTCACACTGTCGATCACGGAGATCTTATTGCCTTTTCCGGTGCCCCGCATGGTCGAGGTAAAGTCACCCATCCCGTCGATAGAAAGAATGGCTGCTTCTTCAAACGGCGACACAAAAAAGGAACTGGCCATATGGCTGCGGTGGTGCTCTATAAATTTGACCTTGGCTTTTATGGGGGTGCCATTGTAGCCGAGGGCATGTGCGACATCCTGCTTGATCGTTTTGACGCCTCCGATATGTGAGGCTTTTTTGCGAATGTCCCGAATGGATACCCGGTTTTTCAGGGTATATGCCACTTTGCGCAAAAACTTTGCATTCGGGTTGCGGGAGACGGTAATCACATCAACTTCATCAAGCCTGATACCGGCTTCTTCCAGGCAAAATTTAACGGCCTCCGTTGGCAACCCAGCCCAGTGTTTGACCCGGCGGATGCGCTCTTCTTCCGTGGCGGCAATCAATTTTCCGTCTTTATAAATACAAGCAGATGCGTCTCCATGATATGCATTGATGCCAAGTGTGTAAGTCATTTTTTCAACGTATTTTGTTTGGTTAAAAAATCAATTATGCTTCCTTCTGAACCTTACCGGAAGCAGGGGTTGTTAATTTGTCATCTATCAATGAGTGGCGGGTATCTTTTTTATTTAATTCGTCCATTTTTATATCAATCACCAACCGGTACCAAAAGGCCTGTAAAAAGTGGAAAATAAAACCTTGCTTTCCATCCAGAAAACCCAGCTGAAAAAAATACCGGTAAATAAAATAAATCATGGGCCGGACAAACAGCGGTGCATTGAACCAGATTCGCTTGAACCAGGCGGTTTTTTGATCGGGGTTGCCACCCAGTAATTTTTCTGTTACGGCTTGTTGGCGGGCGCCCTTTTTTCTTTCCAGTTCTTCCTTAGCCTGCAAGGTACTGTACCGGTTGTGCTTGTCGATCCACGAAGCAATGCTGTTTTCTTTTAAATTTTCCTCAATTAAATAGCCCTTTTTCCAGACGGTAGTCTCGCCCGGCACAACGAACCGGTGGTCCATGTTCTGGTTCAGGTCAGAGTGGCCTACGTTGGTCCGGAACATTTTGAGCAGATATTTTGGGAAATAACCTCCGTGTTTGATCCACCGGCCTTTAAAGTAATTTTTACGGTTGAAAAATATGCCGTTTATATTTTTCGGGATAGCCTCGTTGCTGAAATCTTTTAATAACCGGAACAACTCCGGAGTGACGATCTGATCGGCGTCCAGGCCGATCGTCCACGGCGTTTTAATGGGGAAATGACGGAGCGCATAATCCCATTGTTTTGGATGATTGATGAATTTATTGCAAGCGGTGGTCGCTCCGTATTTTTCTGCGATGGCCAGTGTACTGTCGGTGCTACCCGAATCCAGGATAAACAGGTCCGCATTTAAACCGGCGATCGATTGGAGTAACCTTGGCAAATGTACCTCTTCGTTGTAGGTTAATACGATAAAGGAAAAATCAGGCATTGGCTAAATGGCGTTGGTAAGCTTCCACATATTTTGCGGCCACCACCTCGGGCGAAAAGTCTTTTTTGATCACGGCGGGGGCAATTTTCCGGATGTTGCTCAGCGCTTCTTTTTGGGAAAATATTTTTTCAATAGCAAGTGCAATGGCGTCGGTATCGGTGCCACAGGTCCAGCCGAGTTGTTTTTCTTTGACATAGTCAGCGATCCCAACTTTTTCTGATACCAATACCGGGGTGCCTATTGACAAGGTTTCAATGACGGCGTTAGCAAAATTTTCTGTAAATGAAGGTTGTACAAACAGATCAGCTGCGGCGAGGCAGATAAATTTTTCTGCGTCGTACAGGCTGCCCTCCCAGGATAACTGCTGTTGGATATTCAATTGAACAGCCAATTCTTTTAAGCTGTCCACATAGTCCTTTTCGCCATTTCCGATTATTTTTAAATGAACCGAAAAAGGCAGTTTAGCAACGGCCCTGAATAATGATTCTATATTTTTTACCGGATGCAAACGAGATAATGTGACCAGCGTAAAAACTTCGTTTGCTGCTTTTTCAAAGACCTGGCCATTAGCCGTATTGACAATATTTGGCAGCACAAATCCGCTGGCTCCGAGTTCAGGACTGTTGAGTTTTTCGGCTTCTGCCGTAAAGTGCAGGGTTGTGGTTTGGAGAAGAGGTCTGCCCAGGAAGCGGTGGAATATTTTTTTCGGGGCAGAGTGTTTTTTGTCAAATGAAAAACCACTCAGCATTCCTCGCAGCGATAAGATGGGCTTTACCCCGCGGAGCCAGCAAATGGTGACCGACAGAATAACCGAAATATTCCACCAGGAGTGAATGTGTACGACTTCATACCTTTTGCAGTCTCTCCACAATTGTACTAATAAACCGGGCGAAAACTGGGAGTGGTCTTTTGTCCATCTAGCGTGGTAAGTCACTTCTACGCCATCCACCATTTGTGGTTTTCCGACCACGACGTCCAGTTCCGTAGCTCCATTGGCGGTCGTGGTAATCATCGTCACCTGGTGGCCAGCTTTTGCCTGTGTCTCGCATAAATTGCTGACCGAAATTATTGGCCCGCCGTAAACATAAGCGGGTTTATAAGTCGGTATCAGATGGAGTATTTTCATTTAATCGTTTTCGGCGGATATTTTGGACTGGCTGTGATCCATATTTAAATGGATATGTTTTGCCAGGCATTCAGCCTGCAAAAGATAACCGTTGCCATTGCAATGAGGATCGTTTGGTAATAAGTGGAAGGGGCCTCTTTCCAATTGGTTTAAAAAATATTCGACCATCGGGACAAAGCTGATACTGTCTTGGCGGGCTATTTCCATTAATTTATTTTCTAAAATATCCGGTGGTAAATTTTCCAGGCCAACTGCGTCGCGGTAGGGCGGCCAGACGGTTGCTACTTCGGGATGACAATAATAAAAAAAGCCGGCCCCGTTGCTTTCACTGGTTTGTTTCATTTCGCGCAGCAGTAAAGAAAATAATTTTAATTCGGGGCTGTCGATTGGTTTTTCAAAATAAGAAAAATCACCACCCTGATTTATTTCTTCCTGCTCGGCCAGTGCCATGCGGGCTTTTTGAATTGACGGGCGCAGGACGCCGTAAAAAGCTGAGTTGGCAACAATGCTCCGCCAGCTATTTTTATTTAAACTATTCCCGATGTTGTCGTTGGGGGCAGGCAGCGGGACTGCAACCAGTTGTCCATTTTCTAATTTATATGCGGGTTTGTTTTTCCCGTAAGCCGTCGTCGAGGCATTGGCCAGCAAATCGTTCATGCAAAAACCATAAGCGACTACATCGGGTGCATACAGTGCTATATTTTTTTTTAAGGCAAGCAATGCCTGGTCGGTCGAGTACCCGTTTACGCCGGCGTTAATCACTTCGGCTTGCAATCCAGTTGCATTTAATAAAGAATCCAGCAAGTAATGAATCGATTTATTTTCCTTGACGTCTAACGCTGCCACGGTCGAATTGCCAATCAGCATGACCCGGAAAATACTGTCTTTCTTTTCCCGTTTGAGGGTGTGCGGCCGAAGCCCGTCTCCGTTGGTTTTAAAGGTCAACCATTGGCCACGATTTTTTCTGGTAACCTCAAAGTCAGGTTTGTTGGCCCAGCCGGTCAGGCTGTCTTTTGCCCAGGTGTCTTCCCCCAGCACCAGGATGTAAGCGCTTTCATCCATAAAAAGCCGGACACCGCCTTCTAATAAAAGAAATAAAATGACAAGTGAGAAAAAAGAAGTTAGTAAACCGGAGAGAATATTCTTTACCATTTAATTATTCTTGGATGGGTCAGCGATGAAGAGACCGTCTGTCCATCGGGCGTGAAATAATTTTGGGTCCTGGTGGAAATTATAAAAGCAAACCAATTTAAATCCGTGATCAAATATTTCTTTCAATACAACATCCATGCGAGGGGTATCATCGTAAATATCCTGAAGTGTAAATTCCATATATAGTGCTCTGATTTTCCGGGCATCCATTGTTTCTCTTGCCCCAAGTAATACATTATAATCGAACCCCTGTGTATCGATTTTTAGCAAGTCTATGTAAGGGATATCATTTTGCAGGCAATATTCATCTACGGTATGGATATCCACTTTATGTGTATCGATAACTTTGCCCCAGCCTTTCGCCCCCAGTTTTAA
>JBFIJS010000224.1:0-6753 GCA_041600595.1 Saprospiraceae bacterium
ACTGTGTAATCTAAATTAGCTTATAAAATGCGGCGCAGGAAATTTCCAGCTTCAATTGACCCTCAACAGCCAGCCCCGAATTCACTTCGGGGTGCGCCTTCAGGGATTTTAAGGGGAAAAGGTGGCGTTGCCACCTTTTCCCCTTAAAATCCCTTTGGGCCGAGCAGTCTGATGCCTCAACGCGAGATGAATCCTCCGGCCCACTTGCATGAAAGAAAAATTAAAGAAAAATTAAATTACAGAGTATTAAGCACTTAAGCCTTCCACGTAATACATTTTTATTTTCCCCCGATTTTTCACTTCAATATTCCCCCTGTATTCGAATTCAAATTTATCCTTTACATGCTCGTAGGTAAATTCAGAAATATTCACTTTACCTATCTCGCAGGAAGTTTCCATTCGGGATGCAACGTTGACTGTATCACCCCAAATATCGTATTGGAATTTGGTTTTACCGACCACCCCGGCAATGACCGGTCCGGTACTGATCCCAATGCGCACCTCGAAAATATGAACGCCTTCGGGTTTAGATTCTTTCAATCCATCTACAAACCGAATAATCTCCAAACCCGCCTTTATGGCATCTTCCGGATTGGTTTTGTTCGCTACCGGGAGGCCGCCTGCACACATATAGGAATCACCAATCGTTTTTATTTTTTCTAAATTATATTTTTCAAATATATCGTCGAAGCCCTTAAAATAATAATCAATGCTTTTTACCAATTCCTCCGGTTTAATAGTCTCGACGTGTTTGGTAAATGCCTTAAAATCAGTAAACAGAACGGTAACAAAGTCATATTGCTTAGCCTTTACCTTTCCGTATTGTTTAAGCTCTTTTGCCGTTTCGGGTGGCAAAATATTCAATAATAACTGGTCGGACTTATTTCTCTCTTCCGTAATTATTTTATTGGTTTTTCTGGCAAACTGATATTGATAGGTTATTCCGCCAATTGTCACCAATAAAAATACTGCCGCCGCCAATAAAAAATTCCGCAATATTTTTTGCTGCTGAATTTGCGAAGCTTTAAGCTCATTTTCCCGGTTCAGCAATTCTATTTGCGCTTCCTTTTTTTCCATGTCAAATTGAAACTGCAACCCCTCGATCCGTCGGGCATTATCCACATTATAAAGTGTGTCCTTGATACTGCTGAAAAGTCCCTGATATAAAAATGCATTTCTGTGATCGGACATCGCTGCGTAACAATTTGCGAGGCTTTCATAAATATCCTTTAAATTTTTATTAGAGCCAATTTCTTTCGCTATAGACCTTGCCTCTTGGTAGTTCGATAAGGCTTGCCGATATTTTTTCTGTGAAAAATAAGTGTTCCCGATAGCATTGAGCGCAATGGCCATTTCCAGCTTATTGTCTTTTTTTTCGGCAATATCGAACGCCCTTTTCTGATATTCCAAAGCCTTGGTATAATCGCCCTGAATCCGGTAGGATTTGCCAATATTGGTTAGCACATAGGATTCGTTGCCGCCACTCTGCTCAATGGCTTCCAGGGCTTTTTCAAAATATAACAGCGCAGAGGCATGGTCCCTTTTTTCTAAATAGATTTCCCCCAGATTGACAGCCGAAGTACCAATGGCATCCAGGTCTTTAACCTCCAGGCTGAGTGGCAATGCTTTCAAATAATAGGTTTCAGCCTTATCGTGGGTTTCTACTTTATTAAAATATACGGCACCAATATTACTAAGAGCCGTAGCGATGCGTAGTTTATCCCCCGCTTCTTCCGACACCCTCAAAGATTCAAGATAATATTCCAGGGCTTTAGGATCATCTCCCGAATTAAAATAAACTGCCCCAATATTACTTAACAAGTTTCCGATGCCGACCTTATCCTCCATCGACCGGTAAACTGCCAATGATTTTTGCCAATAATTTAACACATTAAAATAATCGCTTTTTATATAGTAAGCCAGTCCGATATTTTTTAATGCTTTTGCTTTCCCTTCCGGATAGGCATTTTTATCGGAGAGAACAAGCGCCTCTTCGGCATATTTTATAGCTTCCTCCGGCACGGTGCGCCACAGGGAAGAACTGATCTCCAGCAGCACATTCACTCTTGCGGTATCATCAGGAAGATTGCTAGCTACAGCCTTCAGGCTGTCAATATTGCTTGGGAAAATTTGCCCGATAAATAGTATGTTTAAAAAGATCAACAGGGCAACTGTTTTCATTTTCTGTAGATTTTAAAGGCACTTTCAACACAAATTAACCTGGAAGCAGTAAGTTGTACTGAGCTGTTGGACGATGTGCGGCCAAGGTACATAAATTTTACAACGAATCAGAAGTGGATAAAAAAGGCAAATATCTCTGAGGAGAATAATATTTAGTACCGCTATCTGCTTCTGCCACCGGGCGGGGACATTTTTTCGGGGAAAATCATAAACAGGAAAAACAAAGAGCCAGCCCGGACAAAACCTTCCGGGCTGGCTATCAGTCTGAATCTTTTATTTTAATACGACCATTTTCTTCGTCATAACACCGTCGGCCGTTTTCACTTGTACGAAATAATCACCATTGGTAAACCTGCCGTCCGTCAGCCCGATACTGGTGAAATAATAGGCACCGGAGAATTTTTCCACATGAACAGTTTGCCCAAGACTATTAAAAATGGCCAGTTCTCCCCGACCTTCCCCGGTATTTTCAATCCGTATGTTCACCTCGTGCCGGGCCGGGTTGGGCATCAATTGGAAGCCCGCAGGAACAGAAGCAGCGTGGTTGACAGCCGGGTTGGGGTTGCTGCCGGGGCCGGCAACCAGGTTTCCTGTGGTACAAACATTATTGATGTCCGACACGCTATTGCAGCCCATTTTATTAAAGAATATAGTCTTAGCTCCTTGTACTCCCCCATTGTCGAGCAACGCATCTATCGGGCAGCAGTTCGACAATTGGAAATTATAGTAAATGGACAGGTTGCCACCCACTGCGGTCAATGCTCCGAGACCGTTGAGAGAAGACAGGGATGTATTGAAAAAAAGCAGCACAGATCCACCTACCGAGGTCAGGCTACCCAGGCCCGCAAGACTGGTCAGCCCTGTACTTTGTATGGTCAGGTTGCCCGAAATGGCGGTTAACTGGGAGAGTGGAGTCAGGTCGGTAGTGCCGGCCCCGTTGATGGTCAGGTTGCCGTTTATTTCCCCAAAACAATCAGCCCATGCATTGACCTGGGCCTGGGTACTAAGGGTAACGTTTCCGTTATAAATTTCCCCTGAAAGTCCCTCATCTGTTTCCAGGTTACAATTATCATCCAGACCATTACAGATCTCCGGGGCATTGGGATTGATACTGGCATTGCCATCGTTACAGTCCACGGGTTCACCAACAAGAATGTAACCTGCCGGCTGGGTACAGCTTTGCAGTGCACTGCCCATGGCCGGGAAGCCGTCGCCGTCCCCATCCAGATACCAAACCTGACCGGGATGCTCGTCTGCGTTGTTGTCATTACAATCTATCGTTGTCAGAGAAGCAATATAACCGGTCGGCTGGGCGCAGCTTTGGAGGGTCGTGCCATCCGTAAATCCGTCGCCATCGAAGTCTTTGTACCAGGTTTGTACCGCCGCACCACCGCCGATAGTTTCGGTACTGGTGATCACGTAATTATAGTTTACACCAAACAACTTGACGACCACCTCATAGGTGCCGGGGGTGAGATTGGAAAAAGAGCCAGTATAGTTAAAGTTGACTCCGCCGTCAATCGAGAAACCGATCTGCCCACCGGCCGATTGGTTGGTTACAGATATGGCAATAGACCCGTCGCCTGCGCCGGCACAACTTTCATCCGTAACAGTGAAATCATCGATGATGATGGGAGTGGGCAGGATATTCAGGTCGCCAAGGCCGTAAGAGACGATGAAGTTACTGTTGAGGAAAGAACCGGCCACAATTTTTTGCGGCCCGGCCTCAACTCCGGTTATCAAATTTATGGCATTCAATTCCAGGTTCGTGCCATCGTCGGCAGCATCATAAATTACAATCAGCCCTGCATTGCTCTGGGGAGTGATCGTATTACTGTTTACCAGAGCTGTACCGTTGACGAGGGCCGTGCCGTTCACCAGTGCCGTGCCATTCACGAGGGCTGTGCCGTTCACCAGTGCCGTACCATTCACGAGGGCCGTGCCATTGACTAAGGCCGTGCCATTGACGACTCCATTCACTATATCCAGCAAGGAAGCTGCGTCTACCGGTACCGTATTGTTTCCGTTGACCAGCGCCGTGCCATTCACGAGGGCTGTGCCACTTATCAAAAAAGTTTTATTGACGAGGGCCGTACCATTCACCAGCGCTGTGCCATTGACGAGAGCCGTGCCATTCACCAACGCTGTGCCGTTCACCAGCGCACCGGTATGTTCTGTTTCTATGTTTTGCAGGAAAGTAGCCGGATCTGCAAGGTTGGATTGATCGAAGTCATAAGTGAAAGTGATACCAGCGATGGGATTCCCTTCAAATATTTCCTGATTGTTGGGGGTGATCGTGATGGGCATCGGATCGATGGTCAGGGTACCGTTTTCAAAAACCAGATCGTATAATTCGGTAACGCCGGCCGGCAACGGTTCACTCAGCGTACAAGTGATGATGTAATTCCCCACGTTGCTCAATTCATTGGCAGGAGTACCGGCCACCAGATTATCCAGTCCGATAGTCGCCAGGTCGAAACCGGGAGGCAAACCAGTGATCGTGTGGGTGAAAGCCGGCATCACTTCACCGTATTTTTTCACTTTGTCATCTGCTTTAATGGTCACCGTGGTCACGGAGGCCATAAAGAACAATTGTGATTCAGAATTGCCACCATCCAATTGGCTCGGCGTCTTAGAGGGTGTGCCCACATAAAGGGCAGGGTTGCCGAAGAACGGGTCGATCGTCGTGGTCAGGGTAGTTGAGTTGACAAAGGTGGTCGGCAGGGGTTGATCCCTGAAGAAAATTTCGGACTCGTTGGTGAAATATTTCCCTTTAACCGTCAGCTCAAATTGTACTTCTCCGGGCGTCACTCCCGCCGGCACAACCAGCTCCTCCAGGACAGGGTTAGGATTGGCCATGTCGGCCAGGGCCAGGTCGGCTCTGGCAAAGCCACTACCGCTCAAATGATCGAAGCCCGGCGTTTCCATATCAATAGCTGTTGCTTTAAGCAATGCCTTGATTGCCTCCGGGGAAAAATCTTCACTGTAAAATTTATCCCTGGCCTCGATCAACAATGCGGCAATACCAGCCACGTGTGGTGCCGCCGCCGAAGTGCCAAAGAAGTTTGGAAAAGCATCGCCGTCAATATTCTGCCCTCCAAGGTCGACATTGGTATTAATACCATTCGGGGCCGTTACATCAGGTTTGTTGCGGCTCATACCGCCAACCAGCGTACCTCCTTTTGAGGAGAAAGAAGCCACACCCGGAGGGTTATCTTTATCAAATGTATTGTCGACCAGCACTGCCGCCACACTGATTGCTCCCGCTGCGTTGGCCTGTCCCACAATCGTGGAGGTACCGGTCACATGTTCGTCAAACATAAAATCCGCTGCCCGGAAAACGATGTATTTAAATTTCACATTGGCCGTTCCGGAGGGGTCAACAATCATGATGTTGGTCGTTGTTGTTTCATTGAGGACCGTAAACGGCAGTACTTCGATGGGGTCTCCCATAGTATTGTTCCGGTTGAAACCAAACAGTGTCGACCCATTGGTGGTTGTCAAAAAGATATCAAGGTCAGTACCGGAGCCCGTGGGGCCGGTTAGTGAATAAAAATCATCTTCCCATTGCAACACGATAATATAAGTACCCGGTTCAAGGGTAATGCTTTGGAAAACATCGCCACCTCCAAAATCATGAGCATTACCGGCGATGCCAGCCGGGGCGTCTACACCGGTAAAAGTAGATTCGTAGGCCCTCATCCCAAAGTTGCCGGCGGCAGTGACATAGGTAACTCCCTGCGCAACGGCATTGTCTACTGCCTGAGCAATCATGCCATCCTTAAAAAACGGCTCCGTAATAAAGGTGACATCATCCACAATTACATCGCATCCGGCAGCCTGCAACTCCCCGATACCAGCCGCCATATCGCCGGGACTAATGGTCCCCGTCCGGAAAGCCAGTTCTGCCCCGGGTACAATATCGTGTACAATCTGCAACATGGCCCTTCCTTCATCCGTGCCATTCCCGATGCTCAGATCCTGAAGGACATCGACCGGTGTCAGGTTTCCCAACGGATTACCGGGGCCGGGCAGGTCGCCGTTGGGTATATCAATTAAATTGGCCGGATCATTGGGCAGCTTGTTATAACTATCCGAAATGACTCCCACCTTTACCCCTGCTCCGGAAAGGCCAAATCCTCCCCGACCGTCAAAAGATCCCTGAGCAGCATCGCCCAGAGTGGTAACGGCTCCAACATTAAGAATAGAGGGAAAAACAGGTTCGACAAAGTTGAAAATATCAGGATGGTCGTTCAGATCACCCAGGTTTTCGATAGGCAGATAACCAGTTATCAGCAGGGTATTCCCCCCGTTGGGCAAGATACCCGTCATCCCGTAAGTATTTGTCAAAAGATCAAGGGCTTCGGCTTCCTTTCCACTCATCACCGTCACTTCTATCAACACCGACTCCCCGGAAATCCTGAAAATAAGCTCGGACTCTTCCGGATTCGCAGGGTTAAAAAAGTTGAAAAGAGAAGTCAGCTCAGCACCAATGATATTGTTTTCTTTGCCATCGACCGGAGGTTGATAATAAGGCACAATATTGGGGTCAGGCTCAGAGCAATAACCCAA
>JBFIJS010000225.1:0-6718 GCA_041600595.1 Saprospiraceae bacterium
GGCTTTATTTACCCATATGCTCCTGGACACTTTCACGGCCTATGGCACCCAGTTGTACCTGCCTTTTTCCAACGAAAGGGTCGGTCTCGACAGCATCAATGTGGTCGACCCGGTCTATACCGTGCCACTACTCGTCGGGTTGTTTCTCAGTTTGTTTGTATTTAAAAATAAGCCCAACCGGGCCGTTTACAACCACTGGGGGCTGGCCCTCAGCACCCTGTATCTGGTGGGAACGCTGGGGGTAAAATACCAGGTAAACCAATATTTCCGGGACAAACTGGCAGCCCAGAATATCCCCTGTCAGTCGTTGCTCACCATGCCGGTCGGGGTCGCCAACATTCATTGGTACGGCGTGGTAAAAAACCAGGAAGGACTTTATATGCAGCCGTATTCCATCATAGAAGGTGCCCTGTCTCCTTTTGTGTATTTCCCGGTCAATGATCATTTACTGGATGAGGTGCCTCCCCTTGCGGCGGAGACTATGCGCTGGTTTGCCAAAGGTTTTTACACGGTGGAAAAAATCGACGGAAAAATCCGGGTGTACAACTTGCAGGTGGATATGCGGGGAATATTGAACGACGGGACTACCAAAGCTCCAACGCTGGGTTACTTCGAGATCACTCCCAGGCCGGATGGCGGGTTTGATTTTTCTTCGGGCACGCACACCAGACAGTAATTAGGCGATTATTCCGATCCAAAAACGGGATCGAACTATGCATTTCTAATTGCCCGGCAGGGAGCGTTTATTATTTATTTACTCATGTTACGCAAGAAATGCGGAGCAGCATAGACCTAGCCTTTTGAAACGTCCCAATGTGCTCCTCCAAGGGTTTTAAGGGGCGGCGTCAATGATAAGGTGAAATTTCCGGCCCACATGAATCAGTGAAATTTTAAAGAAACTTTTGTTACACTATACCTTATTCGAAAAGACAAATTCTACAAATCATCAATTTGATAATCAGCAAGTTATGCGCTGATAATTCAATTTCGAATAAGGTCAACTGTAATGAGTTAATTATCCAAAATCAGTATTTCTCATACCAATCAAATTTATCTTTGATAATGCGGCTTTTTTCCTCGGTCACAAAATCCAGGAAGGCCTCGGCGACGGGCGATAGTCTTTTGGCTTCCATCCACACCAGGTTCCAGTGTGTAATAATCGGCAGGTTGCGAAAAGGGATAATTTCCAAATCGCCGCTTTTCAACTCATTTTTGATACCGATCAAAGGCATGATCGAATAGCCCAACCCGGCGATCAGGGCCTGTTTTAATGCCTCATTGGAAGTCAGTTCTATTTTTTTAAAAGTTGGTAAATTTTTCTCGGCCATAAATGCTTCCATAGCAGCTCTGGTAGCCGATCCCTGTTCCCGAAAAAGCAGCGGGTATTTCTCAAATATTTTTTTGATGGGCCATTTTTCATTGCGCTTAATGGCGGTTCCCCCTACCAGATAGAGTTTGTTTTGCATGAGTTCCACCCGGCTGAGTTTCAACTGGTCCGGGATCACAGACACCAGGGCAAAGTCAACCTCATTTTGCTCCAGACTCTGCACGACCCGCCCCTTGTTGGTCACATCCATGGTCAGGTCAACTCCGCTGTAGCGTCGCATAAAATCGGATAGGAAATATGGCATGACATATTTGGCCGTGGACACGATGGACAGGTTGAGGCGGCCGGCGAGCGTTCCTTTAAATGACTGGGTTTTATAATTAATTACTTCGATTTCATTCACGATCTTTTGGGCCGATCTAGCAATCTCTTTCCCGAAGTCCGTGATGTATAATTGTCGGCCAACTACCTCAGTGAGTGGAACGGCAAATTGACTTTGCATTTTTTTCAACTGAATTGACACTGCCGGCTGGGTTAAATAAAGCTCCTCTGCCGCTTTCGTAACACTCTGATATTCAACCAGTTTTAGAAATATCTTGAGCTGGTGTAAAGTAAAGTCCATAAAATCCGTTTATGCATTTCATTATCAATATAAATACAAACTTATTAAATTAGTCCTGATTTTTGCGCCACTAAATCAAGAAAACATGCAATCAACAATTGACAATCCAACAAAGAAGACTACTCAAAATCCAGTTATCGGCACAATGGACAAGCCGGCTCCTACGTCACAGCAAATTAAAACAAAGGATATTCTTCCATTAGTAAATGCAGTGGCGATTATGGTCGGTTTGTTTTTGGTCATCAGTTTGTCGGTAGCCAATGGGAAATTATTTCTCAAGGAATTGGTGGTCTCTGCAACAATCATTACCCTGCTTTTAGCCATGAGGCTAATGGACAGCAATGAACGTTAACACGCGGCTCTAACAAGCCTCATTTTTTTTCAAACTCTTTTCTTCACTTGATGCTTCGGCAGAATAAAGTCCCGCCTATATAACATTAAACCGGGCAGGACATTTATTTAAAACATGGAGAAATTTATCCTGAAAGTGCAATGGAATTATTTCGGGCTAAAAATCAATGCGTTTAAATGTACGTTTTGCAGAAGTATCTAAAATAAAAAAAATAGAATGGTAGCAACAGATGTAAAGCAAAAAGTTAAACTGATTGAAGGTGTGTTTACGCCAGACGAAGCGTCCGATGTTTTGGAAGCGCTGATCCGCCAAAAAGTTAACTTCCACAAAGTGAAGCGGTTACAGACCTGGATCACGGACGCCAGTGTCGACACCAGCAACCTGGAAGGCCGGATTGGAGAATTGTTGCGGGACAAGAAAAGTGCAATGGAGTTTATTGAGGAAGCAAAGCGGGAAGGTTTCAACCTGCATATTCAGGGGAAAGTAGAAATTACTTTTACCAAATAACAAGACGATTTTATTTCAATTTAAAACAATTCGTATCCATACCGTTGGATCGACATCCTACATCAAAAAACGCTTTGATATTTTAATTTTTTCAACAGTTATTTCCTGGCAAAATATACATCATTTACCCGGCTGTGTTTAATGCTGTTTGATACCGGGCTGGATATTCAAATCTAAAAAACTAATAAAAAGGCCATCGGGAAAAATTCGACCTCGGGAAAAATTCTGTATCGAAGCATTTAACATCAAATTATTTATGCAAAAAATAACCGTAGCAAAGGGCGATGGCATTGGACCCGAAATCATGGACGCTACTTTGGAAATCCTGAAAGCAGCTAACGCCAGAATCGAATGGGAAGAAATCGAAATCGGCGAGAAAGTTTACCTGTCAGGAAACACCAGCGGCGTTGACAAATCAGCCTGGAAAAGCATTACTACTAACCGGGTATTTTTGAAAGCTCCCATAACTACACCACAAGGAGGCGGCTACAAAAGCCTGAACGTGACTATGCGTAAAACACTCGGCCTGTATTCCAACATCCGGCCCTGTAAGAGCTTCCACCCGTTCGTGCACACCAAGCACCCGGAAATGGACGTGGTAATCATCCGGGAAAACGAGGAAGACCTGTACGCCGGTATTGAGCACCAGCAAACCGACGAAGTAGTACAATGCCTGAAGCTTATTTCGCGCCCTGGTTGCGAGAAAATCATTCGCTATGCTTTTGAATACGCCAGACTTTACAAGCGGAAAAAAATCAGCTGTTTTGTCAAAGACAATATCATGAAACTGACCGATGGCTTGTTTCACCGCGTATTCAAGGAAATCGCCCAGGAATACCCGGACATCGAAACAGACAGCTGGATCATTGATATCGGAGCCGCGCGGCTGGCAGATACGCCGGAGATTTTTGATGTCATTGTGACTTCCAATCTGTACGGCGACGTAATTTCCGATATCGCTGCGCAAATAACCGGTTCTGTTGGGTTGGCCGGCTCCGCCAACATCGGGGAAAAATGCGCCATGTTCGAAGCCATTCACGGTTCGGCACCGGTTATCGCCGGACAGAATGTAGCCAACCCATCCGGTCTGTTGCGGGCTGCCGTCATGATGCTCAACCACATCGGTCAGCAGGACATTGCCGAGTTGGTCAAAAATGCCTGGTCTTGCACCATTGAGGACGGTATCCATACGGCTGATATTTACAAAGAAGGTTTTAGTAAAAAACTGGTAGGAACCAAAGAATTTGCGCAGGCTGTCATCGAGCGGTTAGGTTCCGTTCCTAAGATCATTCCGCCGGCCGACTACGAGAAAGAAGTAAAACTCTCAATCCCCAGTTACGAAAGAAAGAAAGCATCCAATAAAGTATTAAAGGGTGTGGATGTATTCGTCGATTGGAAAGGATCGGAAGTGAATAAACTCGCAGAGTCGCTGCAAAAGCTGAACAACGGCATCAGCCTCACCATGATTACCAACCGGGGCGTAAAGGTTTGGCCAAATGGTTTTGAAGAAACATTCTGCACGGATCACTGGAGATGCCGCTACGAAATGGCCGACGATTCATTGGTACCAAAAAATGCCATTCCGGAGCTGTTAACCAAGGCTTTGGGAGAAGACATTGACATTATTAAAACGGAAAACCTCTACGAATTCGATGGCGTTAGAGGCTATTCTTTAGGCCAGGGCCAATAAAACAAAAAATACATTCTCTCTTAATCGGGGTAGCTTTTCCAAAAAAGCTACCCCTTTTCTTGTGCAAAGCCCGGGTTAGTTTTTCACGAAAAGTATGCTGCTGACTACTCCTGGTCAACCATTATTATCGTGTAGCTTTTACTTACTGGCACCGTTCGCCAGGCAAGCAGAGTCAAAACCGGATTCAGACTCTCGCTGAACGTTGTCGCAGCATAAAATCAGCAATGACCAGCGCTGCCATTGCCTCCACAATGGGTACCGCCCGGGGCAGCACGCAGGGGTCGTGGCGGCCCTTTCCTTTCACCTCCGTCTGCTCCCCGGCCTCATTGACTGATTCCTGCGCCTGAACAATGGTGGCTACCGGTTTGAAAGCAGCATTAAAATAAATGTCCATGCCATTGGTGATACCGCCCTGCACACCACCGGAGCGGTTGGTGCGGGTTTTTATCTGTCCCTCTTCCTGGTAAAATACATCGTTGTGCTCTGAGCCTCGCATGGTCACACCTGCGAAACCGGAGCCATATTCAAACCCTTTGCAGGCATTGATACTTAAGATGGCTTTGCCCAGATCAGCGTGTATCTTGTCAAATACGGGTTCGCCGAGGCCGGCGGGGCACCCCTGTATCACGCAGGTGACATAGCCACCAATCGTGTCGCCCGCTTTTTTAGTTTGTAAAATGAGTTCGGTCATTTGTTTGGCCACCTCCAGGTCGGGGCAGCGAACCGGCGTCGCTTCAACCTGATGCAGATCGAGATCCTGGTAATTTTTCTCAACAGCTATGTCACCAACCCGGCTGACATAGGCTATCACACTGATTTTATTTTTTTGCAGAAATAATTTGGCAATAGCACCGGCAGCTACCCGGGCGGCAGTTTCGCGGGCGGACGAGCGGCCACCACCCCGATAATCTCTGACACCAAATTTCTCCTGAAATGTGAAGTCTGCGTGAGAAGGCCGGTATTTGTCCGCAATGTGACTATAATCTTTGGAGCGAGCATCGGCATTCCGGATGAGGAGAGAAACAGGAGTGCCGGTCGTTTTGCCTTCAAATACCCCCGAGAGTATTTCAACCGTATCACTTTCTTTCCGTTGGGTCACCAAACGGGACTGGCCGGGCCGCCGCCGGTCCAACTCGCGTTGAATGAAAGATTCATCCAGTTCCAAACCGGCCGGACAGCCGTCGACAATGACGCCGATGGCGGCTCCGTGGGATTCCCCGAAGGTAGTAATGCGAAAAAGTTGACCAAAAGAATTGCCGGGCATGAGTCTGCTTTTTTTTATGGGTAGTTGCAAAATAGCATCGTGTGGCGCACAGGAGCCAATGGGCAAATGTAAAGGAACAGAAGGAAAAGAGGGAAAACCTTACATCCGGTACAGGATATAACGGGGGGAGGCGCCGGTTTTGCAAAAAAAATTGTGGGAAATAAACTTTTGTTACACAGTATCAGTCCATACAACACTCCAGTAGCTTTTCGTAATCAGGCCGTTCTGCGGCGTGCCGATGGATAAACTTTTCCTTGATTTGGCCATCCATTAATATAAAAACGCCGGGCATCTGGGTGGAGTCGCCGAGCTTTTTGGCGAGTTCCAGTTCGTAATCTTTTTCTCTTTTCAATTTGTAGCCCCTGATCCAGGTTTGCAGGCCATAGAGCTGATTGAAGGACCCGCGAAACAGGCCAAATGCGGTGTAAAACCGTTTAGCCGGATCATTGATGAATTTGATGCCGGACAACTTAAATTTCTTGAAATATTCATTGGCCGTTTCTGTATCAGACATGTGAATGAATACGATTTCAAAACCCTGCGATTCAAATTCTTTTCGCTTGGTAGCAATGTCGTTCAGGGCTTCTTTGCAGAAAACACAACCAAAGTGGCGCAGGAAGATGACCATCGTTGGTTTTTGGAAGGAAAGATCTTTCAGTGACTGTCCTTCATTGGTAACCATTTCTTCCAGTATTTCAAGATCAGTATCCAACATTGATTCAATCATTGATGTGAATTTGAAAAAAAACAAAGATAGGCATAAAGGGTTTAAGAGATCATTTCTTTGAACTACTCCCCCTTTTTTTTACCGAGAACTGATAAAACAGACAGCCCGGCCAAAAAAGTCAAGAGGGCACCCCCTGCGCAGGAAAGTGCCCTCTTGATTTTCAAGGTATAAGGCCCGGTGTTCCGCCATTGATTTTGCACGGCATCCGACCGGGTGAAAAGCTGAAAAC
>JBFIJS010000226.1:0-6717 GCA_041600595.1 Saprospiraceae bacterium
CCTGATGGAAAATATGCAGGGCCTTCAGGGCTGTGACCAGATTCTTTTGCTGGTAGCTGCCCTGATGTTGAAGTTGTAGTTTTGGATAAACGACCTGTTCCGATTCCGAAACCTCATACAAAGCATAATCCTCCGCCTGACCAAGCCATTTAGCCTGCATGGTTTGATCGGCAAAATGGATGGGAGCCTGCTCGCTGGCGGCTTTTTTTAAAAATACCGGGGCTGTCTCCGGGTGGGTTTCCCCAATCACAACCGGGGTGTTATGCTTGATAATGCCGGCCTTTTCACCCGCAATCAACGGCAGGGTGTCTCCCAGCATATCAACGTGGTCGAATCCGATATTCGTGATGACACTCAACATTGGCCGGACGATATTTGTAGAGTCGAGGCGACCGCCCAATCCGGTTTCAATGATGGCCATATCCACTTTTTCCCGGGCAAAATGATGAAAGGCCAACGCTGCGGTCCATTCAAAAAAGGAAGGTTGGATCGCTTCGAATTCCTGCTGGTATTCTTTGACAAAATCGATGACTTTCTTCTTGGCAATGAGTTGCCCGTCAATTTTCACCCGTTCCCGGAAATCTTTGTAATGGGGTGAGGTATAGAGACCTGTTTTGAAACCAGCGGCCGTGAACACCGCCGCTAAAAAATGGGCAACCGAGCCCTTGCCATTGGTCCCCGCAATGTGAATGCAATTGAATTGTTGGTGAGGGTTGCCCATCGCAGCACAGGCTTTGATGATGTTGCCCAGATCCTTTTTAAATGCCTGGGGACCAACCCGCTGAAACATGGGCAGCTGGGCAAAAAGGTAGTCTAAGGTCCGTTGGTATTGTGTCTGTCGAATGGGAAAGCTGGATTGTGGCCGTAAATCGGCTTGGGGTGGGGGACCGTCGTGGCTGGCTGACGAACAGGTCCCCCCGCCCAATGTTATTGTTCTGCAAAGTTGCGCGCCATGAGGCGGCCAAACTCTTGCAATAATTTAATCTGATCCATAGAGGAACTGTTCTCCCGGGTCATGGTGGAATAATCATGGTTTTTTACCTGCAAAAGGATGGTTTCCTGCTGCTTAAGTTCTTCCGTGAGTTGGTCAGTTTTGACCGGTTGGGCTGCCAGCAAGTCAACACGCTTTTGCATAGTTGCCACTAAATCTTCTTTTAAATCAATCACCGAAGACAGGTCACCTTCTTTATAGGCTGTCTCAAACCGACGCAAAAGTTTTTGGTAGTCAGTGGCTTCTCCTTTGCGTTGATTCTCAACATCAGCGGCCGGTGTTTCCCGTTTTGTTGAAAGGTCCTGGGCGGTAAGGTTAACAAAACAGCATAATGCGCAAACAAATGACAAAATAATTTGACGTTTCATGAATTTTGAATTTTTTTGACGGCGGCTGCTCTCATGTGTGTTATCCCTGATGGGTGCAAATGTACGTGGTGGCAGTCATTTTACAACTGAAAATCATCGGTTAAATTTGAACCGAAGCCTTACTTACTGGTTAGGTTGATATTAGTGACGACGAATTTTTACTGACTTAATGTTCACCGAAAAACAGTTTCTTACATCAATAACGGGCGTTGAATTGGACCGCTTTCTCGACAGAGCCTGGTACCGGCTGGGTCAGCTGATATTTACCTGCCATTTCCTTTTCTTCAACGAACACCTTTATTCTCCTATCTGGATCAGGCTGCCTCTCAAGGACTATAGTTTCCGGAAAAAACTGCGCAAAATAAAACGACAGGTAGAGAACGATTTTCGGGTCGAAATACGACAAGGTGAAATCGACCCTTACAAGGAAATGTTGTTTCAAAAATACCGGCACCATTTCAAAGGTACGCTCGCCTCCTCCCTGGTGGAGAGCCTTCAGGATAATGGTTCCGTCAATATCTACAACACTTTGAATGTGGAAGTTTTCCACGGTAAGAAACTGATAGCTTACAGTTTTTTCGATATTGGGGAAAAAAGCATTGCCAGCATTAAAGGTGTTTATGACCCCGCATACGCCAATTACAGTCTGGGCATTTACACCATGATCAGAGAAATAGAGTACGGTATTGAAAATGGATTTGAATATTACTACCCGGGCTACATCGTGCCAGGTTTTGACCGGTTCGATTACAAACTTCGGATCGGGCAAAAAGAAGAATTGGAGTTCTATTATTTAAAGACCCGTTCCTGGATCAATTATTCTTTATTTGACAAAAAGCATATTCCGGTTGAAGTTTTATCAAAGAAACTGACTATTCTTGGCCAGGAGTTAGCTTACAAAAATATACAGTGTCAGCTTATGTATTACCCTGCCTACGATGCCAATACGTTTGGATATGAGAACGAAAGATTTTTGGAGTCGCCACTATTTTTGAACATTTTTTCCAATTATTTTTCCTCACCCAAGTTTATTGCTTTTTTCGATATCTGGAAAGAAAAGTTCGTGCTCTGCAATACTATTTCGATTGAAGACGTCGGGCTTTATTTTGAATATACGATGCAGTATGACAGTGTGAGCGCCCGCCATTTTTTAGATTTGATTTCTAAAAAAGCAAAAATTATCGAAACCTATGAGGTGCACGAAGTGGTCGATCTCGTGGAAGCAATAAATAAACTATTGAAAAAGCCGAACCCAAGAATGGGTTTTACAAATTAAATACAGGTTTCACCAGTGGAATCTGAACAAAACAAATAAGCTTAAATTAATCGAAAAATAAAAAAAATGATTGTTTTATTATCACCTGCAAAATCCCTTGATTTCTCACCGCTGGAATACAGCCATTACACGCAACCAAGGCTTTTGGAAAAAAGTGAAGAACTGGTTGGGACGCTGAAAAAAAAGTCGTCAAAAAAACTGCAAGAACTAATGGGAGTCAGTAAAAATATCGCTGATTTAAACGTGGAACGCTTTCGTTCGTTCTCGGTTCCATTCGGTGCAAACAACGCAAAACCAGCTATTTATGCGTTCAACGGTGATGTGTACACGGGTTTACAGGCAGAACAGTTTGAGGATAGCGAAATGGAATTTGCCCAGAAACATATCCGGATATTATCCGGATTATATGGTCTGTTAAAACCACTTGACCTTATGCAGCCCTACCGCCTGGAAATGGGAACAAGACTCAAGCATAAAAGAAATAAAAACCTGTACGAATTTTGGGATAATTCCATCACCCAATTAATCAACGAAGACCTGGCGGAATCCGGTTCCAATGTCGTGGTGAACCTGGCTTCCAATGAATACTTTCAGGCTGTAAAGCCCGCTGAATTAAAAGGAGAAATATTAAATATAGATTTTAAGGAAAACCGGAACGGTACTTTTAAAATTATTTCCTTTAATGCTAAAAAAGCCAGGGGCAGAATGTCTCATTTAATTGTCAAGGAAAATATTACGGAAAAAGAAAAACTCAAAGAGCTGGTTGTGGACGGGTACAAATTCAACGAGTCGATGTCGGAAGAGAATTATTATTGTTTTACCAAATAATTTACTCGTAAGATAAAAATTATTCAGTTGAAAAAAAAAACGGAGACGTTATTGACGATCTCCGTTTTTTTATTTTTAAGAAATGCGGCGCAGGGAATTTCCCCCTTAACAATCCCTTTGGGCCGAGCAGTCTGATGCCTCAAAGCGAGATGAATCCTCCGGCCCACTTGCATGAAAGAAAAATTAAAGAAAATCTAAATTACAGATTAATATATTTTCAACCTTTAAAGTCTTTTGATTTTTGTCATAAACCGGGAGGTTAAACTCGTGTCAGATTAACGCAGGCTGTTATTTATTTTTTCCAGGTTAGCCGCTCCAGGGCACAGCTCTTTTTCCCGCAGGGAATTCAATGGCTTTTTCGGGGTACCCATCAGGTCGTGTAAATCTTGCGATGCAGGATCGACGTAAATCAATCCGGTTAAAATTTCTCCGTTTTCTTTTGCATCCAGCAGTCGGTTGAAAGCGGAGTGACGGTCGGTCGGATCAAAATTGGGTGAAAGTTTTTTCAGTAAAATGGTCGATCCATCGTGCAAGGTCACCGATTTCGCCTCACCTTCCTCATATTCCACGTTTATTTCCTTTTGGTCTGGTACAAAGTCGACCATGGAGGTCGCTGAAATGTGTTCCCGGACATAATCGTACGATTTTGTTGAGCCCGCATTATTGTTAAATGTGACACAGGGTGATACACAATCAATGAAGGCAAAGCCCGGATGGGATAACGCTGCTTTTATCAGTGGAACTAACTGGGTTTTGTCTCCGGAAAAACTTCTGGCTACAAAGGTGGCCCCCATTTCCATCGCCAGACCGACCAGGTCAATGGCAGGGTAGGGGGTGGGTATTTTGCCCGCCTTGCTGATCGACCCAAAATCGGCCGTTGCCGAGTCCTGTCCTTTCGTGAGGCCATAACAGCCATTGTTCATCACGATATAGGTCATGTTCAGGTTTCTGCGCACGGCATGCACAAACTGCCCCATGCCGATAGATGCCGTATCTCCGTCTCCGGAAACTCCCAGGTACAACAAATTGCGATTAGCCATATTGGCACCCGTCGTGACCGAAGGCATGCGACCGTGAACAGAGTTGAAGCCGTGGGAATTACCCAAAAAATAGGTTGGTGTTTTTGACGAACAGCCAATGCCCGATATCTTGGCGATTTGATGCGGATAAACGGATAGTTCGAAGCAGGCCTGGATAATGGCGCCGCTGATAGAGTCGTGGCCACAGCCGGCACACAGGGTGGAAATTGCCCCTTCGTAATCGGCTTTGGTGAATCCTACCTTGTTTTTTGGCAGGCCGGGATGTCGGAAAGATGGTTTTAGAAAAGTCATTTTTTTATCTGGCAAAAACCAAAACGAGCTGGATGGCAGTCAGTTCGTTTTAGCTTTGATGAACGGTTACTTCTTTATTAATTCCCTGTAATATTCTCGATGCCGTGATGGGCATGCCATCGTAGTTCAACACCGAAATCAACTTGGCAGGGTTGATTTCTAATTCATTGATTAACAAGGTTCTGAACTGAGCATCCCGGTTTTGTTCAACGACAAAAACTTCGTCGTGGGTCGCAATAAAATCCAGTACCTGCTGATTGAAAGGCAAAGCCCTGACCCGCATGGAATCCATGGTAACACCCTGTGTTTTCAGGCGATCCATAGCCTCAATAGCGGCGTAGGTCGTCGTCCCGAAAAAGATCATACCCTGCGACGACCGGTTTTCCTTTTGGTAAAATTCCGGAGCGGGAACATAGCTCTTTGCCGTCTCCCATTTTTTGTTGATCCGGTCAAAGACTCTGACATAAACCTGGCCGTCCTCGGTGTATTTAGCGTATTCATCACGGGAAGTTCCTCTGGTGAAAAAAGACCCTTTGGTTGGGTGGGTGCCGGGAATAGTTCGGAAACAGACACCGTCATCATCCACGTCACGGTACCGGCCAAAATCTTTGGCTTCCAGGTCGTTGGCATCCATGACTTTACCAAGGTTGTAGCGTCGGGTATCTTCCCAGCGCAATGGCGGTGACAGGTGGTTGTTCATCCCCAGGTCCAGGTCGGACATAATGAAAATGGGCGTTTGAAAAAAGTCGGCCAGGTCAAAAGACTGTGCCGCCATTTCAAAACATTCGGCCGGTGTGCTGGGAAACAAAAGGATGTGTTTGGTGTCCCCGTGGGAAGCATAAGCGGTGGACAGCAGATCAGACTGCTGGGTTCTGGTTGGCATCCCGGTGGATGGCCCGCCTCGCTGGACATTGACGATCACAGCCGGTATTTCGGCAAAATAAGCCAGTCCGATAAACTCGCTCATCAGTGAAATACCGGGCCCGCTGGTGGCGGTAAATGCCCGGGCCCCATTCCAGGTGGCACCGATGACCATGCCGATGGCAGCCAGTTCATCTTCTGCCTGCAGAAATGCGTATTTCTGCTCGCCGGTCACCGGGTCGATCCGGAATTTTTTGCAGTAGGTTTCAAATGCTTTGGCAACCGAAGTGGACGGAGTGATCGGGTACCAGGCCATGACAGTCGCACCTCCGTAAACGGCACCGAGGGCAGTTGCGGCGTTTCCTTCAAGTAATATTTTATCCCCGACTGCATTCGATTTACTGATTTGAAAATCAATGGGACAATCGAAATGGGCGTGTACATAGTTGAAGCCCAGATCAAGCGCCTGGAAGTTGGGCGGGATCAGTTTTTCTTTTTTGGCAAACTGCTCCCGGATGATGTTTTTAACCACCTCCATGTCCATGTTGAGCAGGCCGACCAGCGCACCAACGTAGATGATGTTTTTAAACAATTGTTGTTGCCGGGGATCTTTATAGTTGTCCATCGACAATTGCATCATGGGAACACCGAGGTAGTGGATGTCTTCCCGGATGTATTCCGCATGCAATTTCTTCGAACTGTCGTACATCAGGTACCCGCCCGGTTTGACCGAGGTAATGTCTTTTTTCAAAGTGGCCGGATTGACGGCTACCATTACGTCAATCCCGTCGCGCCGTCCCAGATAGCCTTCCTCGCTGACCCGAACCTCGTACCAGGTAGGCAGCCCCTGAATGTTGGAGGGGAAAATATTTTTTGGTGAAATCGGGACGCCCATCCGGAAAACAGATTTGGCAAACATCTCATTGGCACTGGCAGAACCGGTACCGTTGACATTGGCGAAGCGAATCACCATGTCGTTAACCTTCCTTTTTTTCATAAGATTTGACCAGCTTTGGTGACGGAATACAAATACTTCTGCATGTCCCACGCCGCCGTGGGACA
>JBFIJS010000227.1:0-6713 GCA_041600595.1 Saprospiraceae bacterium
ATCGCCGAATTTGGTACCGGTGAATTTCAGAGCGGAGATTTTGATAAAGCGGCCTGGATCACGGATGCTTTTACCAAAATAAAAACGGACTACCCCCGGCTCAAAATTTTCACCTGGTTCAACATCAACAAGGAACTGGACTGGCGGGTCAATTCTTCGCCGGAGGCACTTGATGCGTTTCGCAAGGCGATGGAAGATCCTTATTTTATCGGGAGTCCTTATCAGGAATGAAAAACAGCGCCCGGAAACAAATCCGGCCGCTGTTTTTATAAAGCACCATTCTCCAGTAAATATTTTTCAATAGCCTTCCCGCAACCGTTAGTTATCACTTCGTCCTTCGCTGATCCAGCATAGCTTCCAGTTCTTCGAGGTAGGCGCTGTTTCTCGTATTTTGTCCATTAAACAAAGCGAAAAGATGCTTTTTCAGGGCTTTCTCCGCGTCTTTCAGATCAGCTTGCAAGGCATCTTGCTCCGGGCATTTGCGCCGGTATTTGACCGCTAATTTTTCCTCAAACTCTGCTGCGTGCAGATCCGAAAACTGCAGGTATTTTATAAAAAAGGAGCGTTCAAGCTCATCGTTGTTGCTCAGGTAAGAATTGCGATAATCCAGCACGACTGCCACTGCAAACTGCGTTGAATCCTCGAAGCAATTATAATCCAGTGAAAAGAGCGTTTTGGCAAACAGACCATTGTAGGCATCTGTCCCCAGCGTTGAACGGGTCTGGGTGTCATAGGTGTCCAGTTTCTTGCGAGCCAGTCTGTCCCACGCCGGCTCCATGTCTTTCTGTATCAATTGGTACCGGTTGTTCAATAGTTCTACCCGGCCGCCGGAGGGGTTGTAGTTGACAAACAGGCTGCTGTTTTCCAGGTCTTTCCGAAAGCGTTCTTCCATACCGGTTTCCGGCAGGCGGACGGTACTTTGCCAAAAAGCGTGGTTATACGGAACGGACAGGATTTTGTCGTAATCGTTCAAATCTTCGTTGCCACTGAAAATGGGAAGCGTAAACACCTCCTGGTAATCGTAAAAAAACAACTTGGTATTAGCCTTTAAAACGGCCCGTTCCGGACCATTCACAAAATCTAAATTTAGGACCAGGTGCATGTACCGGGGCAAGGGGGCACCATCAATGGTTTCAAAACCGGTATCCCATTTTATCCCCATGTTTTCCAATGAGGTTCCCTCCCGGTTTTTCACCAGATAGAATGGTATGAGGTCTGCATTTTCCACCTGATGTACCACCCGGATGATTTGTTTGCTGGATTGTTGGATAAAGGCAGTACCGTCAAAGGCTTTTCCTGGTTTTTTGCTCTCGAAGGTCACTTTCACAATGGTATCATTTGCGGTGAAATAGCTGCCGGCATATTTGACATAATAATGCTTCATTATTTTTTTAGCCGATCGCTCCTGGAGGGGTGTAGAGGGAAAATAATTGTCGTTATCCCCGTAAAAATTGTAGCCTTCCAGTACTTTGCACAGGTCAAATTGAATCAAATAACTGTTGAGCGGCACCCCGATCCTCCCGTTCTTAATTTCGAAAGCCCGGACCCCGCCTTCCGCTATGGTGACATTGTAATACCCTTCCAAAAGCTCTGTTGGCGTACCCTCCCCGATGGTGGAATAAGTCCGCCGAAAGGTTTTTGCCGCTCGGGCCGGGAAGGATGCCTTCCTCGATTTTTCGATGGCTTCGTAAAAAAAACCGGCAGCACTTTCGTCGGTAGCCAGCACATTGACCTCCATCAGCTGCATGGAAATCGGGGCAATTTTTACGGGATAAAACAAAGTGCCGGCTTCCAACGGTATCTCCTTCGTTTCGTAGCCTACATAACTGATGGTCAATGTAGCCGGCATGGTCTCCACCTCAATGATAAACTTGCCGTTCTCGCTCGTGATACCTCCCTCGCCCGTATCCGTGAACACATTGGCGAATGGCAGTGGCTGGTTGTTGGATTGGTCGGCCACCACCCCGCTGAGCGTGATTTGTGCGGAGAGGTTTGCCAAACAAATGAAAAAGCAAAAGATCAATAGTCTCATGGTTGCATGATGGTTGCGAAAGGGCGGTTCCCTTATCCGATTTTTATTTTTTTCAACCTTAAAAAAGTATAGCCGAAAACAGCGTCTTTGTTTTCCTCCAGGAAAAACAGCATGCCGTTTAACACGCCCATATGCCGGATGCCCGGGCTGTTCAGCAGTACCGGCTCACCGAGGCTGCCGTCATTCAGGTTAATTTCGTTCAACTGTTTTCCCCGCTGCGTGTCAAATACAGCGTAGAACTTCCCGGTTATTTCGTCCGGCAATATCTCCCGGCCCCAGTTTTTCTGCAAGTGATAGGAAATGGGAACCGATGACAAGGCTTGTCCGCTGGCAGTAAAAAACCTCAGTTCGCCATAAACATGGTCGAACACAACTATTTTATCCTCCACCCCAAAGACGGGACAGTAGAGGGGCTGGTAAAATAAATGCTTCCAGCCATCCAGGTCTTCCTGAGCATTCCTGATGGCGCTCAGATCACTCGGATGATCGGCAGTCATAGCGGCGGCGGAGCGGTCCAGCATCATTTTGGGTGCCATATCATCGAACAACTGCCGGATCCGCTGCTCGTTGGCAATGCTGTAAAATACGTAGCTGGAATCCCGACCTCTGATGAACATCCGGTAATCCACTTGTTGTCCCAGGTAACTATGCAGTTGGTAACACACCCGCTCGGGGTAGGCCAACCGGCATTTTTCTACTTCCCAGAAATAAGTATGGTAATCGCCGGCCGGCATATGCCCCAGCAAAATATCCTCCTCCATGACCAATTGATGAACCTCGCCGCTGGCAATGACACTCACCGGGCCAAGGCAGGATCGATGCAGTGATTTTTCGCCTTTGCCTTTCAGGGCAAGCGGCAGGGAATCAATTAAATTACCCCACGGCGACCTCCATTCCACGACCTCCCGCCCGGAATCACGGTTGCGGATCAGGGTAATGATGTTCTCACCGTAAAACAAAAAATCCAGCACTTCCTCGTTGGTAGGGTACACTTCGGTGGCCACTTTGGCGGCGCTCACGTTCACTTCCGGCAATTCGGTGGTTATCGGCGACAGGAATATTGAAATGTCCGCTTCCTCCCTTTTCAAAATATCCAAAGATAATTTCTCGTATCCGATGCTCGAAACTTCCAACCGAACCGGCCACTGCGTAATCGCAAGGGAAAACACCCCGTTTTGATCCGCAGACGTACCGGTCTGACGGATCGGGTCAAACACATTGGCGCCAATCACTGCTTTACCGGTGGCAGCATCCAGCACCCTGCCTTTTAAGGTGGATGACTGGCCGGAAAGAACAACCGGCACGACTACTGTCAGCAAAATGACCAGAGAGAAAATTCGATTGATCAGCATTTTTTTTTGTGGGAAAGGTAGCAAGGCGAGGAAATAATGCAGCGACATTTTTTTTCAAAAGTCAGGTTTCTGAGATCGGTTATACCCGAAGAATCAGGGAAACCCTGGGAAAACGAGGGTCGTCGGAAAAATCAACGACAGCGACGCTTTCTCTATCTCTTACCGCTAAAAGAAGCAAGGGAAAAGAAGCCATCCCTTTTGGACATCAATACCATCAGCGACGGCATATGCCTTTTACCAGCTGCGTACCCAACATTTGTCCGGATTTGGATTTTACGGTCAAATACCCTTCATACCTGTTGGCCTCTCCCCCGTATTGGACAGGGCTGTTCAGTTCCGATGAATTTGGTTTTTAATAAATGGTTCTTAGACAAATCCCGTGGAGGCATTACGGGGTCACTCCAAGTTCCCCTATAATTTCAAGCTAATTAGCGGGGCACTTGAAGTGACCCGCTAATCCCGTTTTGCTTGTGCTTGAATTTTAAAAACCTCCCCATAGCTTAACAGCCCTGCCGTATTGGGTGATTGCTTTTGACCGGATGGAATGACAGGATACTGACCGGCCCCCACTCAGGGAGATGATTAAAAACAAACGATGTGGGTGATGCTTATCACCTGTGCCGACTGGTTTTTTCTGCAGTTTTGCAGGATACATTTCTCAAAAAAACGATACCATGAGAGCCATCATTTTTACCAGTCTTCTATTCCTGTTTTCTGTGGCCCGGGCCCAATATGACTTCGATGCCACGTGCAAAGATTTATCACATATCATCGAAGCCGAACAACACCGGCACGAGCAGTTCACCGCTTTTCGCTCCAGTGCGCTGACGGGCAATTACGACATCAACTACCACCGCCTGGAATGGCAGATTGACCCCGCCGAAAACTACATCCGGGGCCAGGTGACGACCTACTTCAAGCCTATCGAACCGGATTTGCAACAGATTCATTTTGACTTTGCCCAAAACATGGTGATTCATGCCGTCATTTATCACGGTGACACCCTGCCTTACGAACTGATGAACGATGATATGTTAAAAATTGAACTGCCCCACCCCCTTGCCAGTGGCCAGCAGGACAGCATAGAAGTGCATTATGAGGGCGCTCCTCTATCGGCCGGTTTTGGTTCTTTCGAACAGTCGACCCATCAGGGCGTCCCGATCCTGTGGACCCTGTCAGAGCCCTACGGCGCCAAGGTTTGGTGGCCCTGTAAACAAGACCTGACGGATAAAATCGACTCAACCGATATCATCGTCCGGACACCGGCGGCGTACCGGGTTGCATCCAATGGCGTTTTAACCGGCGAAGTCCAGCAGGACGATGAAAAAATCTACACCTGGAAACATCGCTATCCCATCCCGGCCTATCTCATTGCCATCGCAGTGACCAATTATTCCATTTTTTCAGACTATGTGGAATTGAACGATGGCGACTCGCTGGAAATCCTGAATTATGTTTTCCCCGAAGACTTCAACTACGCCGTCAACCAACTGGAACACACGGTGGAGATCATGGAACTATTCAATGAGCTTTTTGGCGATTACCCGTTTGCCAGTGAAAAATACGGCCACGCCCAGTTTGGCTGGGGAGGCGGCATGGAACACCAGACCATGAGTTTTATGGGCGGATTTTCTTACGGTTTACAGGCGCACGAGTTGGCGCACCAGTGGTTTGGCAACAAAGTGACCTGTGGCAGTTGGGAAGACATCTGGCTCAACGAAGGCTTTGCAACCTACCTGACCGGTCTGACGGAGGAATTTTACGGTACACCGGGCGGCTGGCTCAATTGGAAAGCGGGGCGCATCAACAGCATTGTCAGCCAGCCGGGCGGGTCGGTTTGGGTAAACGATACGACCAGTGTCGGGCGTATTTTCAGCAGCCGCCTGTCGTACAACAAAGGTGCTATGTTGCTGCACATGCTACGCTGGAAATTGGGAGACGACCACTTTTTTCAGGCCGTTAAAAATTATTTACACGACCCCGACCTTGCGTTCAGCTACGCAAAAACAACAGACCTCAAAACCCATTTGGAAATGCAGAGCGGACAGGACCTGACGGAATTTTTCCATGACTGGTTTTATGGACAGGGTTTTCCCAGCTATCAGTTAGTATGGACGAACCTCGGGGATAAATTGCGGATCGAACTGGGACAAACAACTTCCCATCCTTCCGTTGATTTTTTTGAAATGCCGGTGCCAATCAGAGTGGAGAGCAGCGGTGGACAGGACAGCCTCCTGCGCCTGGAACATACCTTTTCCGGAGAGGCATTTGAAATCACGCTGCCTTTTGAGGTGAAACACGTTGTATTTGATCCTGATATGTGGCTGGTTTCTGCCAATAATTCAATTGAGGAAGAAACGATCAACACCAGCAAAAATCAGCACTTTGCGCGATCCATCAGCATCGCCCCTAATCCCGTGGATGATGCGTTGATTATCCGGGTTGGCGAGGGGTATCCGATCGACCGAATAGAAGTGTTTAACGCAGACGGTCATTTAGTGAAATTGGAAAAATCACCAGGCTCGATGGCACTGATCGCTACAGGTACCTGGCCAAAGGGAACCTATTTTGTACACATACAATCTGGTGATTTATCCGTTTCCCGACAGGTGGTAAAACGGTGATTGGAAATGGCTGTACCGGGCTTTTCGTTGCCGTTAAAATAAATTTCTTTACCTGTTTATTCGCAAATGAACCGGAAATTCATTTCCCTTTAAGATAGTCCAAAAAAAAACTCCGGGACTACCTGCGTTTTGAGGAGTACCAGCATCTTTCAATTGAAGAATTTCCAGTTCATTTCTTTTTGCCCTGAGGTCTGTTACCTCTTTAGAGTCAGACTTGCCTTTTTCTATCAGCCCCGAGATTTGTTGGTCGAAATTTGCAATAACTTTTGGTATTCCTCTTTTGGTCTGCGCAGTCATATCTACTTCGACAACCTGAATAATGCCTTCATTGATGGCCGTCTCCAGGTCTTTCCCTCTAAAGACCTTGATCGTCGCCTCATTGCCGTCGCCCAGTGTTCTGCCTCCGGCTACCCATTCATCATCGTAAGCACGTTC
Organism: Saprospiraceae bacterium; assembly: GCA_041600595.1. Classification (GTDB taxonomy): domain Bacteria; phylum Bacteroidota; class Bacteroidia; order Chitinophagales; family Saprospiraceae; genus UBA6168. The sequence goes on from JBFIJS010000227.1 coordinate 6,444, forward strand.
TTCCCGGCCACGTGCCATGTCAAGGTCCACGCTTCCCATTTTATCGGGGGGGATGATGTATCGTTTCATGACATATCGTCCGTCTTCCGTTCTGCTATTTTTTACCCAACTGCCGGGAGGTATGCCCAATTTATCTTCCAGGGCCACAATTCCATCTCCTTCGAGGGCCTTTTCCAGAATGCCGTCAGCGTCTTCTTTCGGCGAAACAAAATTTCTGTCTCTGCCCCAGCCGCCGAAGCCATCTTTGCTGTTGTCATGAAATTTTGCATC
>JBFIJS010000228.1:0-6689 GCA_041600595.1 Saprospiraceae bacterium
CATACTTTCATGTCGTTTTCTTTCCGCACTGCGATGTAGTCATCGGGACTGAGTGACGGAGACTGCGGTTTTTCGGCCATCCGGGGATCTTCTTTTCCCATGTAAGAGCCTTCCTTCCAAAAGCCGATAACCTGGGTGCCGTCGGGCAGATAAAGTGTACCTTCTCCATTGAAGCTACCCAGGGCCCATTCGCCTTTGTAGCTTTCGCCGTTGGCGTAAAAGATCGTTCCCTCTCCGTCGGGCATACCGTTGGCAAAGTTGCCGTTAAACTTGGCGGCACCATCTTTATACACATAAGTGCCAATACCGTTTTTACAATTACCCTCCACACACCCAACCTTTCCATCTTCGATCAGGGAATTGCCAATGTATTCACCGTTGCGCCATTCACCGGTCGTTTTGGTATTGTCTGCGTAATGGAAAGTTCCTTTCCCATCTTTGAGGCCATTTTTGAAATAACCAAAATAGTAATCCTCGTTGGGATAGGTCAGCACACCTTCACCGTGGGGTTTTGAGTTTTGAAATTCCCCTTCGTACTTACTGCCATCCGGGTAAGCAAACATCCCCTTGCCGTCCTCACAGTTGCCTTCGAGGCAGCCCGACTGGATGATTGGTTCCGGGTCCGGAAAAAGGGTTTCGATAACGAGACCTTCTTCGTCGAGGGGCAATCCCATTTTCCATTCGCCCTCCCAGGTCCGGCCATCCGCTAAGGTCTTGATGCCGTGACCTTCCGGATAACGATGCGACCATTCGCCCCGGTAAGTACTGCCATCGGTGTAATAGCAAGTGCCGATGCCATGGATTTCGCCATCTTTAAACTGGCCAATGTATTTGGCACCGGAAGGGTACATGTAAATGCCCGTTCCATCTTTACAGTTGCCGGAAACACATTGAGCCGCTACCTTATTTTGGGAAATGAAAAAACAGATTGTCAGTAAGCTTAAAATTGGAATATACTTCATGTGCAGGTAATAATATTGTTTAATGTGGTATTTGTTCGCAGTTACAGAATTGTCGCCCATAGTAACGTGTACTATTTATGGAAAGGTATTTCAGGGTAGGATTGTTTTCGATAAAATCCGAAAAACTACATATCGGCCATTTTTCAGGTGGCACCAACCTGATGCCGGAGGTCCGTTTCTTTTTCATTGATCCGGGCCTCAGGCAACCAGTTCGTTGACCTTTACCAGAGGCAATTCTACAAAAAAAGTAGTGCCTTTATCTTCTTCCGTTTCAAAATAAATATCCCCGTTGAAACCTTCGACAATGCTCTTGCAGATTGCCAGACCGAGCCCCGTACCCGAGTTTTTGGTAGAGAAATTTGGGGTAAACACCTTTTTTTGAATCTCCGGCGGGATTCCCGTTCCGTTGTCTGTCACCCTTAAAATGGCCTTTTCTCCCTCCTGGTACAAAGCGACATCAATGATCCCTTTGCGGTTGTCGGGAACAGCCTGAATGGCATTTTTAAACAAGTTGTTCAGCACCCTGGTCAGGTGGTTGCGGTCGGCATACACCTCAAAATCTTTGTCGGGCAACTGAATAGAAATATCCATGTCCGACCGTTCATTGGCGAAAAGATGGTGAACAGAAGCCACGAGGTCATTGATGGAAAACTCCGAATTTTCGGCCTTCGGCATTTTGGCAAAATTGGAAAACTCCGTCGCGATTTGCGCCAGCGAATCAATCTGTTCGATCAGGGTTTTGGTCACCCTTTTCAGGAGTGGTTCTGCCTCTTCCGGTCTGGCCTGGTAAGCATGCAACAGGTATTGGATACTCAGTTTCATTGGGGTCAGCGGGTTTTTGATCTCATGCGCCACCTGCTTGGCCATTTCCCGCCAGGCGTCGTCCCGTTCTTGTTGGGCCAGCAGGCGGGAGCTTTCTTCTATTTTCCGGACAGCTTCGTTGTAGGCTGTCACCAGGTCTCCGATTTCGTCCTTTCGCCGGTACACCAGGCGCTGATTGCCGCCCAGCTTCAAACTGCCGAGATTTTCCCTCAATTCGGACAGAGCTTTGGTAATCGAATTCGCAATAACGATGGCCAGACCACCGGCAATGAGCAGGAGAAAAACATAGACATTGAGCAGCGTACTCATAAAATCAGTCACGTCGCTGCGCAGTTCCCGCTGTCGGGCGTAGTAGGGAATCCCCATAATAGCCAGGGTTTCACCGTTCATATTTTTAAGTGGCAGATAGGCAGCCGTGTAATCGAGATCACCAATGCTTTCCTCCTGGTCGCTGCGGACATAGCCCAGTTTGGTCAATTCCTGAAAGGCAAAAGCCCCCATTTTCGGAGCAACCAGCCCCCGTTTAAAAATATCTTTTTCCGACGAGGTGATCAAATCTCCCTCAACGCTGTACATATTGACATCGAGCCGGTGCACTTCAGAAATGAGCGGGATCAGTCCCGTCAGCTTTTGGGCGTCGATCGTCATGCGTTCTTCCTCTTCCAGTGCCTCGTATTCTTCCCGTTTGGCCGCCCCAAATTCAGCTTCAATGCGGCGGGCTACTTTCTCCCGCACTTCCCACTCTTCCCGGTGCTCGCGCTGCCAGGCTTCTATTTCGTAGTTGACATTGGCGAGAGCCGAGGTCACTTTCCTGTCGAGCCGACCTTTATGGTAATCGTTGGATGATTGTTGAAAATGCCAGACCGTCACAAACCCGATGCCCAAAAAGGAAAAGAGGATCATACCGATAATCCAGAACTGGAACTGATTGCGGAGCGAAGGCTTGGTAGTCCGTAAAAAATTGAGCGGCCCGGGCAGGGCGTTGGTTAAATAATTGATGGTTCCAAAAAGCAGCACCGCAATCGCCAGCAACGTGAAGACATAAGAAAAAAGAGACAGTGGCTTGATGTAGCCGCCCGTGTCTTTACCAATTTTAATGACAATATTGGCCGGCGCATGGTACAGTAATTCGGAACGGCGGCTGGTATGCTTGACGATGCTGGTCTCTCCTTCCTTTGGCACTTTATCCGTCAATTGCTTGCCGTACAGCTTATTGCGTTCCTCCACCAACTTGCCATCCTGGTAGATCCCGTAGTCGTAGTTGTCCAGTTCGTCCAGTTGTTTGTAATTGCTGACCAGCAGGAGCTCCGTATAAACTTTGGAGGGGGTGGAAAAAGAGCGCTTGAACTTGGCAAAAACCAGAATGGGAATTTCTGTGGGAATTTTTACCCGAAGCAGGTAGCCGGGATCGCGGGTGGATTCCGTCATGAACCGCAGGTTCTCGTTCTTGGTGGGTTTGGCCTGCTGAAAACGCTGCTCCATTTCACCCATCGTTTCCTTTTGATCGGACAAAACGATGCTGCCATCTTCCCGGTTAAAGGCGTACAACTGGAACTTGTAGTTGTGGAGCATGTACTTATTATCGTCCAGTCGGCTTTCGAAAATATCTTTTATAAACTCTTCCGGTAAAGAGTGGTAGTGGTAGCTTTCAAACAGATTCTCCCATTCCTTCACGGCCTGTTCGCTGGAAAATGACGGGATCACCTGATCCAGCACATCTACGGCGTATTCATCCTGGTAACTACTCAGGGCTTTGGCATAAACTTCCCGTCGGTTGAAGTCTTTATCGCCATTGTATTTGTACAACAGCATGGAAGTCAACCCTGCGTAAAGCATCAGCCAACCCACCAACCAGCCCAGAGTCATGGTCGTCATTTCTATAAAAAATTCAAAAACGACGAGATAGAGAATGGCCGCCAGCATAAAATGCCAAAGCGGCAGGTGGAGGTCCCCCAGTTGTACCACCGGCATCGTCAGCAGCAGGGCCACCGCCATGCCGGCCAGCCGCCAGTTTTTATCCATTCCGATCTTGTGGATAGCGGTCATCATGCGGTGACTGAAGAGGAACAAAGCCAGCAACAGCAACACCACCCCGATCATGGCGAGTACGCTCTGGGAATTCAGGTTGAACACATTTTCAAAATCGAACACGATGGAGGAATCCAGCACGATACTTTTGAAAATGCTGCTGACCATGAGAATGCCTAAGTTGATGGCAAAAAAGTTTAGCGTGGTCAGCCCGAAACGGATAGCTCTGGACGGGTGGACAAATTCTTTTACCAGGAACTCCCGGTTGAAAAATACCATCATCCAGACCAGCAGAATGATATTAATGAGCAATTCTCCTAAAGAATTAACCCCTTCCAGGATAGGGTCGGTAAAAACATTGGAAAAGGTCTGGAATTCTTCGAAGTGTTTGGTGAAGCCCAATTCGACCGTCATCCAGCGGATACCAACTACTGCGCCCAGCATAAAAGCCGCACCAACCCAGGGCTGAAATCGCCGGACCAATGCCACTGCAAGGTCATTGACCAAAACCCCCAAGCCGATAAAGCCCAGTACATAGATGAAAAACACCAGTTGCAGATGCTTCTTATCCATTGCCGGGCCCTCCGCATCGAGCCAGGCCAACGTTTTGCCGGAGGCAGAATGGATGGGAAAGGCCGTTTCGGTTTCCCGGAGTACCACGTCTTTCGGAATTTCAAAGTCGTCGGTCTCAAAAGTGTTGGACAAAAATTCGCTTTCCTTGGTGTAGGATCGTTTAATCGGCAACAGCGCCACTGCCGTGATCCCTTTGGGCATATCCTTTTTAATGAGTTCAAAGTAACCATTGGGCAGGTTCAGCAATTCGGTTACTTCTCCTTTTCCCTGCAGGCGCTGGAGGTTTTCCTGGTCGAGAAAAGCACTGTTGTTGAGCCAAAAGACGAGAGAATCGCCTTCGTACATCATCACGTTGAACCGCTTGGATGTGAGGCTCAACAAGCGTTTTAAATCAGCATTTTGCTGAATGGTTGGCAGTTTATCGACCCCGCGCAACTGCCGGTCAATGAAGCCGGTGTCCGACAGCAACGTATATACTTCTGATTCCTTTTTTTGTAAGCTCCGCTCTACCCGGCTGACATAAGTGGCCAGGTGATCCTCTTTGGAAATGCCAAAATCAAGCAGAGCTCCCACTCCAAACAACAAAACGATGGCTGCAATAGCGTAATAGGTTCGCTTCTTCATGGTAATTATTTAATCCTGAAAGTTGATTGGGTCTTTTCTAATACCAACGGATGGGAGTCTTTTGAGAGATCAGAAATCGGATGTTTTGCTGCCACCGATCGGTGCGACTTGTCTCCTTCCTGATTTACCTGGACAAACTTATGAACATTTGGAGAGTCAGGCTTTTATTAATTACGTTTTTTTTGCATTTGTATTAAAATATCCCAACAGAAGGCTCGTTGCTTGCCGCAAATTTGACGCCATAAGTACATCTTACAAAGACAGATTTCCCGGACAGGTTGGCAATTCCCGCCGGATTCATTTTGCGAAGCACCAAAAGCTCCAAAAAGAGCGTATTATCTGGATGGGAATTTCAAGCCTTTTGCCCCCCCTTGGATCACCTGACAAAATTTTATAAATTGCCAAAATCAAAACCGCCACCATGAAAAAAACCATTTTTACCTTCCTCGCCTTCGCTCTATTGCTTTCTTTCTCCTGCGAAAAGCAGAATATCCTGAACCCTGAGCCACCAGATGAGCTGCCCCCTATCACTATGACTGGGGAGAATACCTTTGGCTGTCTGGTGAACGGGGAGGTGTGGAGGCCATACACTGAAAGCATTTGGGAAAGCGCTATTTATGCTAAACATGACCGTGGTTGGGTGGATTGTGATCAGTTGTTTGTTTCTGGTATAAAAAGACTAACTGCCAATTCAGGAGAAAAAATAAGCCAGACAATGACCTTAAATGTTTGGTGTCCAGTTTTGGGCAAGAACAACATAACTCCAGCCAAGGGGGCTTACGTTTGCTATCAGCCATGTGCTTGTAGTTATGATGTTGATACCCTTAGCCCGTATGTTATGAATATTACAAAGCTTGATATAGTTAATAATATAGCCTCTGGGACTTTCGAATTTACTGCTATAAGTAAAGAATGTCATGATACCGTGAGAATAACAGAAGGTCGGTTTGATGTAGATTCGAGCCTATAAATTAATTATTTTTTTAGCTGCTAGCCATTTCAAGTTGGTTAATGCTTGCGAAATTTCAAGGGTTATAAACTCCTTGGAAAGGGTACAGCTGTTTCACAATTTAAACATTATCACCATGAAAAGACCATTATTGTTGCTCATTCTGAGCGGCCTGGGCATGTATTGCCTACAGGCACAATCCATCGAAGCCTCCTATGAAAACAATTATGGGGCAAGTATGACTTACATTTTTGAAAACCTTGACTTTACCGAAGTTACGAGTAACCTGTTGATTGACCGTGCCATGCCATTTATCGAAGTGGATTCGTTCGACGGGGTGCAGTTATTGAGTTACAACAAAATGGAAATCAACCGATTTGGGCTATTGTACGCCACCTTTTATGGGGCAGCCCTCGACACATCGGCCATACTACCCCCACCAAGTTCCTACATGGAAGTACGGGACAGTTTGGAACAGGGGGAGGCCATCCCATTGGCAGTTTTCCACTACGACTACCACCACATCATGGAAAACGCCGTTGACCTGAACCTGCTCTCCATACAGGACAGCCAACTTCATGACGTGCCCAACCGGCCCCAAAGTCCTTATCAGTTGCAAAAGGCTTTTGGTGCCACGCCACTGATAACATTTAGCGATACGCTGGACATAACATTCAGTTTGCCGGATTCTTTGGTGTTTACGAATGCCACGGGGATCGCCTTGTTTGAGG
>JBFIJS010000229.1:0-6681 GCA_041600595.1 Saprospiraceae bacterium
GCCAGCCGGGGTTTTCCTGTTGGCCGAATTGTTCAACAAACCAGCCCTCAACCTGTGGGGCTCCCTGGCCATCGGTTTTTTTGCGACAGGCATTTCCCGGTATGTGAGCGCGCCCTGGGGGTTATTGCTCGATATTTTACTGGCTTTGGGTTGGCTGGCCTGTTTATTTAAATTCAAAAAACAAGACTGGAAGCCGTTGCGCAACGATGTCATGGCGGTGGCCCTGGTGTGGTATGCATTGGTTTTTCTGGAATTATTCAACCCGGAAATGAAGAGCGCCATGGCCTGGTTTTATGCCATGCGGGCTACCGGACTCACCCAACTCATGGCCTTCGGCCTCACCTTTCTGCTGCTGCGACATCCCAAACACCTCGATAAGTTTTTAGTCTGGACGATCGTTTTCTCCATTTTAGGCGTCATTTGGGGCCTGCGGCAAATGATATTCGGAACCGATGCCGCCGAAGACTACTGGCTGAACGTGGAGGGCTATGCCATGACGCATATCCTGCACGGAGTTTTGCGGGTATTTTCCTTTTACAGCGATGCCGGACAGTTTGGTGCCTCGCAGGCCATGATGGCCCTGGTTTGTGGCATTCTGGCCATTGGGCCATACCCGATGAAAACCAGGATAGGCTACGGCCTGGCAGCGTTGATCACTTTTGTGGGATTCGGCATTTCCGGTACCCGCGGCGCCCTGGCGGTTCCTGCCGCCGGAGCCATTGCTTACCTGATTGTCAGCCGCAATTTTCGGTTGCTCGTCGCTGGCATGCTGGCCATTGGACTGACGTTTTATTTCCTGAAATACACCTTCGTTTTACAGCATGTGGAGCAGGTGCGCCGCATGCGAACGGCGCTCGATCCCAACGATGAAAGCCTGCTGGTCCGATACCGGAATCAGGTTGTTTTTGGAGAATACCTGCGGAGCCGGCCCTTTGGTGGCGGCATTGGTTCGGCAGGCTTTTGGGGAAACCGTTTTAGCCCCGGCACCTTGCTGGCAGAGACGCCCACGGATAGTTATTACGTCAGAATCTGGGCAGAGACTGGTCTTCTGGGGATCTGTCTGCACATGTTTATGTTCGGTTATTTTGTCGGAAAAGGAGGCTTCGTCATCTGGCATCTGCGCAACCCGCAGTTGCGGCAAAAGATCATAGCGCTGTACGCCGGCTTCTGTGGCATCCTGTTGGCCAATTTTGGCAACCAGGTGTACAGCCAATTCCCGACAGCCATCATTCTGTACATGGCCCTGCCCTTTATTTTTATGTCCCCCGAGTGGGATCGTGCCCTCACCGCCGGGGAAGAACCGGAAAAAACGGAAGAACTCCCGGGCCAATAACCGAAACATTCCTACCAAAAAACGAAAGTTCGCCCGGGCACTTAATGGTTGCCTGCACATTTGTCTTGTTATTCAACACTATTTCTGACACTAAACTTTCCAAGACAAATGATCGTGTTCAACTTTTTGCTGTATCTGTTGCTGACCTACCTTACCTACGCCGTTCTTTTCCAATTTATTCCTGCGCTTGCCGGTCATATTTTCAAAAAAGAAAAAGGACAACAGGATGGCCGGTTCCGCCGGTTTGCTGTGCTGATCCCTGCCTACCGCGAGGATGCCGTGCTAATCGACACCGTCCGGGCAGCACTCAGGCTGGATTACCCGCAGGAGCTGTTCACCATCGTTCCGATAGCCGATCAGGTTAGCCCTGCGACGATCAGTGCGATCAGGGAGTTGGGGGTAGAGCCATTGGAAGTTAAGTTTAAGAAAAGCACCAAGTCCAAATCGATCAATACCGCCCTGGCCTGCCTGGGCGATGGCTTCGATGCAGTAGCCGTTCTGGATGCAGACAATCATCCTAAACCGGATTTTCTCCTGAAAATGAACGAGGCGCTGGGCAGTGGCCTGCAGGCCGTACAGGGTTGCCGGACAGCAAAAAATGCTGATACCGCGATGGCGGTTCTCGACGGGGTGTCCGAGGCGGTGAATAATCACCTGCTTTGTGCCGGACAACGTGCGCTGGGCTTATCGGCCCGTCTGGCGGGCTCAGGGATGGCCTTTGATTTTCAGCTGTTTAAAAATATCATGAAAGACATAAATGCCCTTGGCGGCTTCGATAAAGAACTGGAACTTCGGCTCACCCAGAGTGGGGTGAAAATCGGCTATGCGCCGGATGCCATTGTTCTGGACGAAAAAGTGGCCAAAGCTGATTCGTTTGCAAAACAGCGGGGTCGTTGGTTGGCGGCTCAATACCGCTACGGACGGCGTTTTGCCGGTGCGGCCGGGCGGGCGCTGGTTCGGGAAGGAAACGTCGATTTCTTCAGTAAAACCCTGCAGATGGCTTTGCCTCCCAGATTGGTTTTACCGGTCTTTCTGCTGCTGGGCGCTCTGATTGCCACCTTTTTTCAATGGGAAACAGCCGTTGTCTGGCAGTTGCTGGTGGTGGCTAATTTTTCATCGTTCGCCCTGGCAATTCCCCGCAGTTACTGGCGGCTGGAATTCTTGCAGGCTCTGATGACTTTGCCGCTGGCCCTGCTGGCGACATTGCGGGCGCTGACTTATATGCCGCTGGCCGCAAAACAATTTCTGCACACTTCGCACGGTACCGCTGCTTCTGTCTGATGCCCCGGCGGCTTCAATGGAAGGCAACTTTGATAAACAGACTTTATTCGGTTGACGGTCGACGGTGGTGCTTAAAAATTTTCCAGAATAAAGTCTAATGAATGAGTAAACAACTGATTCTTCTGATCTTTAAAATACAGATTATATGTTAGGAGAAGGAATGCCATGGTCCATCATTTTAGTCTTTTTTGCCCTCGGCATTATCGTTGGACTGGCCAACGGGAAAAAATCCGAAAAGGCAAGGGGCTAAGCACCGCAGTACCCCAGCTCAGTGGCTGCCAGTTTCCCGTCAACCGACCCGGAGACTTCTCTGGCGTTATCGCTCCTCTGGAATTACACCTGAAAAAATTATTGGTCAGAACAGTTGCTGGTGAAAGGATCCGATCTTGCAGGAAGATACTGGAGTCATTTATTTGATGGAGGCTGCTTCGGAATCCACCTGTCTCTCGGGCAAGGCAATGCCGGACCTCGATCATCTGAACAACATAGTACAGTGGTCTTTTCAACGCTTTGTTTACAAAAAATCACTTCTGAAAAAAATCATTATCGACAGCCTCAGATTTTCCAGGAAATTGTCATTTAAACACAAATATTAAAAACAATAAGAACCGGTCAAAGACTGCTGATGTCGCTGATCTTCGCTCTTATACAAGCTCGCCTATCCATATGAAAATCTTATACGTCTGCAAATCATTACCTCACAGCTACCAGGGTGGCATTCAAACCCATGTTTGGAAATTATCGGAATGGATGGTCAAAATGGGGCACCAGGTCAGTATTCTGACCGCAGGAAGTTTAAGAAACGGCGAGAGCCGGTTATGGATGGGAGGCCGTGAAGTCATTGAGCTTCCCTATTTTCCGGGGCGCCGGTTACCTTTTCTGTCAACTTTCACGGAGGAATGGGCATTCAATCTTGCAGCCCGCAAATGGTTGCTGAAAAACCAGTTGAACTACGACCTCATTCATTTGCAGGGTCGCAGTGGATGCTTGTTTTTAAAAAACAAAAAGGAGGTAAAAGTGCCCGTGATAAATACCCTGCACGGACTGATCGAAAAAGAACAACAGTTTTCTAAAACGACCGGAAAGTCGGTCGACAGCTACCTTCATCGCAAACTGGCCAACCGACTGGAAAACCAGGCTATCCACCATGCCGATACCCTGATCGCCGTGAGCGATCAAATGATCCGTGACTTTTCGAGCCGTCACCCGGAAGCGCTGGAAAAGACCGTGAAAATTTCCAACGGGGTGGACCCGGTGCGGGAGCCGAACCCGGCCTGGCTCACCGATCCTAACCTGCTCCTGTTTGTGGGGCGCCTGACTTCCCTGAAAGGAATTTTTGAATTGGTGGAGGCAATGCGGTTGCTTCCCAAAAACATTCAGTTGGTGATGGTTGGTGATGGAGAGGACCGGCCGGCTTTGGAACAATTGGTCAATAAATATAACCTCGGCCAACGGGTTTTACTCACCGGAGGACTCGCCAGCGATAAGGTGCAGCAATGGATGCACCGGTGCCAGGCACTGATCCTGCCTTCCTATCACGAAACCCAGGGACTGGTTTTGCTGGAGGCCAATGCCTGTGGCAAGCCGGTGATCGCCAATGCCGTCGGGGGGATGCTGGAAGTCGTAAGGCACGGTGAAAATGGGCTTTTGCTACCTGATAATGATCCGCAAACCATTGCCCAAACCATTGATAACCTTTTTCAGAATCCCAAGCAAGCCATGTTGATGGGGTTGCAGGGTAAGGTGCTTGTCCAGTGCAATTACACCTGGAAAACAATCGCCCGCACGACCAGTCATTTGTACGCCACCGAACAAGCTAAAACCAGTGCTGAAAGTATATACCAACCTGCTTTTGCAGCTGCCTAAAAAATCTGTTGACCTATGGAACACCGGAAACCCTCCATAAAATGGCTGGATAAAATATTTACACCCGCAACCTATTCCGTGGGGGCCACTGTATCGCTACAGGGTTTTTCCTTGCTGGGCTTTATGTTGCTGGTCAGGTTGTTATCGGTAGAGTTAATGGGCATCTGGGCCATATGGCTGACCCTTGTCGGCATCGCCGATATGACCCGACAGGGCCTGGTTCGCAATGGTCTGGTTCGTTTTTCCCTGCTGGAAACAGACAAACGGGCCGAGTGGCAAACCGCCGGGCTGCTGCTGAATGTACTGATGTCCTGCCTGCTGTCCATGCTGCTTTTGTTGAGCGCCTGTGTGCTGTTGTGGAGCACCGACGAACCCATGGTCCGGGCTTTGGTTTGGCTGGCAGTACCTTTTAGTATTTTGCAGGGGATTGGCCGGTACGCCGAAACGATCCAGGTGGCAAGGAGCGATTTTAAAGGTATTTTCTGGGCCAACCTGATCAATGGCCTGTTGCAGTTTTCTTTTCTGCTTTTTTGTTTTATTGAAAAACGAGCCCCGGGCTTTATGGCTTTGATCGCCTTTCAAGGCATCGGAATTAGCGCCGGGCTTTTATTTACACTGTTTTACCGAAAAACATACTTTCGTTTTGGTGCCCTGAAGAAAGAGCACTGCCGGCGTTTGTTCCAGTTTGGCAAATATGTGGCCGGCACCAACTTTTTTTCCCTGCTGTTTCAGCGGCTGGACACCTTACTCATCAGCCTGTTTCTTACGCCGTCGGCAGTGGCCATCTACAACGTCGCCACCCGGCTGAACGGCCTGCTCGACCTGCCACTCAACGGTGTATCGCAAGCCATTTATCCAAAAATGGCTGCCGATTTTGCCGAACAGGCAACGGTACAGGAAGTCTATGGTAAAAATGTTCGTCAACTTTTGTGGATACAGACTCCGCTAACGCTGATGCTGGTGATTGCCGCACCCGTTTTGGTCGATCTGATGGCAGGCAGCCTTTACCAGCAGGCAGTACCATTGGTGCAACTGCTGGCGCTGGCTGGCCTGGTGAAGCCCTGGGGACGTACATTTGGGATGACCCTGGATGCGCTGGGTATGTCGGATTTCAATTTTAAGCTGCTCGGCATCAGTTTTGCCGTAAACCTCACATTCAGCTTACTGCTGTTGCCGGCGTTCGGCGTGGTGGGAGCTGCGGCGGCCACCGGACTCGGCACCCTGACCAGCATTGCCATCGGGCAGTATTTTCTGCAAAAACAGCTGGCGGTTCGTCCCTGGAGTTTTTAAGAGAAATATGTCACCACTCGTTTCGATCATTACCGTCAATTTTCGGCAAAAGCAGGTTACCTGCGAATTGCTAACCTCTATTTACCAGCTTTCCTTTAAAGATGTAGAAGTTATTTTGGTCGATAATGGCATGGTCAACGACGAGGAGCCTGCCTTCCGGGAATGTTTTCCCGCCGTCAGAATGATCAAAAGCAAGGAAAACCTCGGTTTCGCCGGCGGCAACAACCTGGGCCTTCGTGCGGCGAAAGGGGCGTTTTTTTTGTTGGTCAATAACGACACCGAAATCAAAGACGGTTTTATCGAAAACCTCCTGCAACGATTCACGGAGCCGAGGGTAGGGGTGGTTTGCCCGAAAATCCGTTATTTTCATTCTCCTGAAATTATCCAGTACGCCGGGTTCAGCCCCATCAATCCGCTGACTGGGCGCAATACCGCCATTGGCAAAGGGGAGCGGGACTATGGCCAGTACGACCGGGCACACCCGGTTCCGTATGCCCACGGCGCGGCGATGATGTTGCGCCGGGAAGTCGTCCAAAAGGTTGGTGGCATGTCCGAAGCCTTTTTTTTATACTATGAAGAGTTGGACTGGTGCGAGCAAATCCGCCGGGCCGGTTATGAAATCTGGTATGAGCCATCGGCCATGATCCTGCACAAAGAAAGTGTGGCGACCGGTAAGGAAAGCCCACTAAAAACTTACTATCTCACCCGTAACCGGATTCTTTTCATGCGCCGCAATTTCCGTGGGTTCAAATTGGCTGCATTCTTGATATTTTACTACTCGGTTTCTTTTCCCGTCAACATCCTACGCTTGCTGAAAGCTGGAAAATTCCCCCAATTAAAAGCTTTTTCTCAAGGCTCGTTGATGGTAAACAGATCCTTCTGAAAGTTTCCCCCCTGCCTGGCTACCTTCC
>JBFIJS010000230.1:0-6677 GCA_041600595.1 Saprospiraceae bacterium
CTTTTTCTAGTTCATCTATTCGCGCCATTAGCTTTAATATCAATGCCTGTAAGGATGATATGTCGTTCGGAATTTGCAACTCAATATTTTCATAAAGTTATAAATTTCTACAATTCACCTCAAGGGTGCTAAGTAGTTACAGAAAATTTAAATTACAAAGTAATGAAGCACTTCAGCAAATAGATGATGGTATTCCGTTGGTTTGGCAGCGCAGGGGGAGAGATGATGTTTGGTTGAAACGGTGGTGACTTTCAACCCTTATTGGCGTAGTATCTTCACTTTTCCGGGTCTGAATGAAGCATACATTAACCTGTTGGTTATCCCACCAAAAACAAAGCCCCTGTAAATCATTGACTTACAGGGGCTTTTATTTTAAAAGCTGTGGTGTGGGAGGGAATCGAACCCCCGACACATGGATTTTCAGTCCATTGCTCTACCAACTGAGCTACCGCACCGACCTATTGGTTTGTCGCTTCCTTTGAAAGCGGTGGCAAATGTATAAGGTTTTTTAAAATTTCCAAATAGAAAAGAAAAATAGTTTGGATAGTTGGATGGTTTCCCGGTTGGGCACTTCTGGCCGGAGTGCCGTAACCTCCCCGCACTAACAAAAGGTATTGGCTGAAAATGTCCTTTTTGGGCACTGCGGGGAAAAAGGACTGCCCGTCATCAACCGCCCGATTGATTGATTCGTAAATACCAGCGGGGCCGGCCATATGGCGCAAAAAATCTGGGCCGGATCGCCCGATTGACCGCCCTGGGTACCCGGGTATTTGCAATACATATTAAATTAAATTTAATGTTTGGCTTCAAATTTGCAAAGCAGGCAGATAGGGACAAAAACTGTAACACCTGCTCACGACCCATTTACATCATACACTGAGAAAAGAAATCCCTTTCATGAATCTGACACCGCTGGCTGACCGCCAACAAAGCCTGGAACAATTCCGGCAGTTGCTCTTCCACCTGCAAATGCAGGTGGGTTCTATCCACGACATTTTCCGTTTTTTCAAAGAACAGGAAAGTATGCAGCATTTTGAGGCGCTGAAAGCCATTGACCCCAATTTGATGTCCCAATTGCTGGCCCGGGAATACGTACTGGAGGCCCGCAAAGACCCCAACCCGACCATTGCCCGGTCGCACCTGGAAACGGCGCTGCAACTCGATCCGGAATGTCCGGAGGCGTTTCTGGAGATGGCGGCTATCAGCGACACCCCCGAGGCAGCCATGAAGTGGTACAGCCGCTGCATGGAATACACCCGCAGTCAGCTGGGCGACCGCTTTGCTGAGTTGCTGGCAGACTTTAAAGAATGCCCCTGGCACCAGGTGGAGTTGCATACCTTTTTGAAAGCCAAGGTCAGTCTGGCCGAGAAGCTGTTTCGGGAGGGCTATTATGAGGTGGCAATCCTGCATTTCCGGGAGATACT
Organism: Saprospiraceae bacterium; assembly: GCA_041600595.1. Lineage (GTDB taxonomy): Bacteria > Bacteroidota > Bacteroidia > Chitinophagales > Saprospiraceae > UBA6168. Next base: position 1,425 of record JBFIJS010000230.1, read on the forward strand.
CGACTGGAATCCAGCCGACGATATTTATATCCGTCATTTCCTGATGACCTCTTTCCTTTGTGAGAACCGCCTGACCGAAGCGCAGGCCCTGAAGATGGACTTTCCGGGCGATCTGTCGGCTCAATGGTATTACTGCAAAGCTTTTTTACAATTTAAAATGGAGGGTGCCACACATCGTTCCAACCGGCTCCTGCTGCGGGCTTTCAACCGGAACCTCTGGTCGGCCGTCTATGTGCTCGGCCTGCAGGAAATGCCGCCGGTGAATACGGCCAACCCCATGGATGTACCTTTTACGTTTTTGAAAGGAAATAATTTTCAGCTACCGGCTTTGTCCAATTGCCACGCCTTCAAAGAGGGGGGAAAGGCCGAAGCGGTCGATTCTGTTCGCTGTATAGCGCCTGCCGTTTTGGAAGATCCGCAACTGGCAGCGTGGATGTGGGATCTGCTGAAGCAGATGGCCTGAGTGATGGCGGGTGCGGGAACCGGATACCCATAAAGCCGGCATAAAAAAAGCGCTCCGTGATTGATTCACGGAGCGCTTTTTTTTATAGGGATACAGAAAGAGATCGTATCAAAAGTTTGGCAGCGTTGATAAAAATTGATTTTGTTGCTTTTTAAAAATGGTATTCCAGTGTATCAAATATCAATTTTTCAAACCATCATCAACATTTATAAACTGATGATACAGCCTCTTCCGCATCGCAGCGATGGGCTCGCTTCTTAGTTCGACAGCAGTTCCGGACCGGTTGATCCGCCTCCTACCACGAAAGTAGCAGCTACACACAGTACGAACAGGGCAATAGCCAGTCCCCAGGTGAATTTTTCGATCAGATCGGCCGAACGGGCAGCACCAAACATTTGGTTGGCCTGTGAGCCGCCGAAGGTAGAGTCAACTCCCCCACCCTTGGGGTTTTGGATCAAAACAGCTGCAATGAGCAAAAAAGCGATAATGGCAATAAGAATAGTTAATGCAGTCATATCTTTTAATGATGTAGCCCCAAATTTTACCGGGACCAGATGAAAAATGAAGAATGAAGAATGGTGAACGTGCAGTCACTTGATTTGTTTCCCTACGCTGTCGGGCAACGCATCCTGCATCCCTCATTATTTATTTTTTTCTGAGTTTTTCAATTTTGGCGGCAAAAGTAGTGCTTTTCTCCGGAAATTGTAAACTGAGTTTTTCGTACATTTTAATGGCTTTTTCCACATGCCCCTGCCGTTCCAGAATACCGGCCAGGGTTTCGGTTGCGATGGTGTTGTCTTCACTCAAACTGGTAGCGGCCACCTCTTTGGCCACGTCCTCGGGTTCGGTGTATGCTTCCTCATCGGAAGGGGCTGCCGGTGGTACCGGTGTTGCCTTTCTGAAAACGGGGATATCGCCCGTCAGAAGGCCCGATTTGTGAGGTAAAATCCGCTGGTAGCTGGAAAATGACGCTTTCGGTGATGGGTGGGGCTGATCGGTTTCCGGATCGGCAGCGGGTTCGTCGTTGGTTATCTCCAGGGGAATTTCTCCGGTGTGGGCGGAAGATTCCAGCGACTCACCGGCGGCCAGGTCTTCCATTAGTGGTGCGTCTTCACCGGCGGCAAAAGAGACCTCAGCCGTTTCGGTTTCCTCTTCCCCGGCCTCCGGGGCCGGGTCCGTTTCCGGCTGTTCGCTGACCGGCTCCAACTCTTCCGCCGCATTGTCAAACAGGCCTTCCAGGCTTTCTTCCAGTTCCATATCCTCCGGCACGGCGGGTTCTCCGGCCACTATTTCTTCAATATCCGACACCGGGACTTCAGCCGGGGCGGATTCTTCGGCCGGCAGCGCTTCCGGCGCAGATTCCGGTGCGGCTTCATTGCCGAGCAGTTCTTCCAAAACCGGGGCATCCTCCGCCGGCGGGGTTTCGGCCAGCGGGGCATCTTCCTCTTCGACGACCGGTTCCGCTGCCAATTCATCCAAAAATTCCAGGTCGCTTTCGCTCCCGAAATGATCCAGCGGGATGGCCTGTTGCTGTGGCTGGGTCGATTCACCGGGACCGGCTTCCAGTACCTCCTCCAGGGCGGAGAGGTCTTTCAGTTCCAGAAATTCCTCCGCTATTTCGTAGTGTTCCGACTGACTGGCGATCACACTGTATTGCTTGACCAATTGGTGAAGTTTTTTCCGGTCCAGGCTGCTCAGCGAGGCCAGCACCAGGTTGCGGTCGTATTCCCGCTTATTGTCCATCAGGCTCTTGACCAGCATCAGGTAGCGCAAATTGGCGGCATAGGGGTACTGCAACGCCAGGCTTTTCAGCTCGTGGTAATTGACCTGATGTAGCATCGAGGGGTTTTTCAGGTATTCATGAAAATTGGCTGCGTTCATGTTTTATTGAATGGTTGTCCGGTTTGGTAGTAAAAAAGCTGAAACCGTGCTGGTTCAGTTGCCGCTTGACTGGGGGAATTGCAAATTTAGATTTTTTAAATTTGTTTTGCAATGGACAGACAGCACGAGCCGCCCGATCGGAAGGATTCATCTCCAGGGTGGTCAGATTTTGTGCAAAAAGGCCACCAGTTTTTGCACCGCTTTACCGCGGTGGCTGATGGCATTCTTCTCGGCCATGGGCATTTCCGCAAAGGTCATATCATAACCATCGGGCTGAAAAATGGGGTCGTAGCCAAAACCGCCCGTGCCGGACTTTTCCGTTCGGATCTGACCATTGGCCACTCCTGTAAACGTGTATTCCTTTCCATCCAGAATGAGGGCAATCACCGTTTTAAAACGGGCGGCACGGTCCGGCTGGTTGGCGAGTTTGGTTAAAACCAACTGCATATTGGCCTCGTTGTCCCGGTCATCGCCGGCATAGCGGGCAGTGTGCACGCCGGGTTCGCCATTCAGGGCCCGGACCTCCAGCCCGGTATCTTCCGAAAAGCAGTTGTAGCCGTATTTCTCAAACACGTAGCGGGCCTTTTGCAGGGCGTTGCCTTCAATGGTCGGCCTGGTTTCGGGAATATCCTCCAGGCAACCAATATCCCGGAGGCTGACCACTTCAAACTGGCCATCCAGCACCTGGTTGACCTCTCTTACTTTGTGTGCGTTGCCGGTGGCAAATACGAGTTTTGTCATGTTGTTGTGCAAACCGGTTTGGAGATGCAACTGTAGCCGCAGCCGGGAAAAATAGCAAGTCAGTTTTTCCCTGCCATCATCTTCCAAAGGGTTGTTAGTAAAAATGAAAAAGTCCCGAAATAAGCAGCCGGCAGTTTAAGCGCAGCGCCATCCCGAACTTGCTGCAGCAGCCGTTTTGCGACAAGTTATCCATCAACGCCAGCTGCTTTTTTTTCGAGTGTCGATGATCTAACATCACCTACTTATTTCTTTTTGGGAAACGAAATGCTTGGTTTGACGAGGATTTTCCGGCCACCTCCCCCGCTATTTAAATACCGCTTTCAGTCCTTCCCAGAGTGGTCTTTTCAATTCCGGTTGCTGCTGGATACGCTCCAGGGAGTCGGAAAAGAGAAACGTTTTCCCCAGAAAAGAAACCGGCTGGTATTTCTGAACCTGCAGCTGGAGGCCCGCCTCACCGGGGCGAAGGCCAAAAAACAGGGCCGTTTCAAATCCCATTTCGTGGTCGAGGGAGGAAAAGTTGATCTGGTAGCCGGCCGGGACATGGACCGAAAATGCATCGCCGGACAGGTCGATGCCAACCGCCGCCATCACCTTTTCCAGAAAGGCCCCGGTAGCAGGTTCTTTTTTATCGGTCAGACAAAGCAAAACCTGCCGGCCATTGCCGCCGCTTCCCTCCCGCAGGGCGTTTTCCCAAAGTGGAAAAACGGGAAAATCGAAAATACCGCTGTGCAAAATTTCTTCGTTGGCGACCATAAAGCAAATATTATTTTGTTGACCCACATTAAAGGATGGCCAAATAAAATTTTCGAAACAATTTTGATATAAAAACAATACCTTTGTGCAAATATAGAATAAATAGGCCTTGTGCAAAAAATTGCTGCGTCAGAACGGAAAACAAAAAAAAACATCTTTTTAAACAACCTTTCCTAACCAAATTTTTTATTCAAATGGAAAACCTAAAACGAATAAATTGAGCGGGCAAGCTTGTTTGGCTGCCTTGTCTCTTTTGACATCTTCGCCCTTTATTTTTTCCTGTCAATTTTTCTGAAACCAAATTTAAATCTTTTGCAAATGAATATAACTATTTCCAAATCCACCTCTTCCCGCCTGAAGGGTCTGGATTTCGACAACCTACCTTTTGGGCGTATCTTTTCCGACCACATGTTTGTCTGTGACTATGCCGACGGCGAATGGAAAGATGCCCGCATTGTTCCCTTTCAAAACTTCTCCATGCACCCCGCCTCCATGGTCCTGCATTACGGCCAGGCCATTTTTGAAGGCATGAAGGCATTTAAAAACCAGCACGGCGAACCGATGCTCTTCCGCCCGGAAATGCACGCCACCCGTATCAATGCATCTGCCAAGCGCATTTGTATGCCAGAGTTTCCGGAAGAATTATTTATCAACGCCATTCACAAACTGGTCGACCTCGATCAGGGCTGGATTCCTCCGCAGGAAGGCAGCGCACTCTACATCCGCCCGACCATGGTCGCAACCGATGAGTTCATTGGCGTCAAGCCTTCCAACAACTACAAGTTTTTCATTTTCACTTGTCCGGTCGGGCCTTATTATGCCGCTCCGGTCAAGTTATGGGCCGATACGGAATACATCCGGGCCGCCATCGGTGGCACTGGTGAGGCGAAATATGCCGGTAATTACGGCGCCGCCTTGCTCCCCGCCAAAAAAGCACAGGAGAAAGGCTACGATCAGGTACTTTGGCTCGATGCTAAAGAATTCAAATATATCCAGGAGTGTGGCACCATGAACATCATGTTCGTCATCGACGGAAAAGTGATCACACCACCGCTCTACGGAACTATCCTGAAAGGCATCACCCGCGACAGCGCCATCCACATCCTTCGGGATGCCGGTTATGAGGTGGAAGAGAAAATGATTACCATCGACGAAGTGGTTGCCGCTTCCGAAAACGGGACCCTGCAGGAAGCATTTGGGGTGGGTACTGCCGCTGTTGTTTCCCATGTTTCGGTCATTGGTTACAAGGACAAGGTGCTGGAATTGCCGCCGGTAACCGAACGCAAAGTTGGTGATTTCATCAAAGACACCATGAATGGTCTGCGCTCCGGCCGGATCGCCGATAAATGGGGATGGGTCGTCCCCGCTGGCAAAGACGCAGCTGTTCCGGCTTAGCCCCGGTAACAGCCCGACTC
>JBFIJS010000231.1:0-6650 GCA_041600595.1 Saprospiraceae bacterium
AGACCTACCGGCAACTATTCCTACGTGGATATTTTTGAGCCGCCCACTGACGACGATGGAAATTATCTCATCGACGATACCCTTGCCTACGGTCCCGAACAGTTGGACTGGACGTTTACCGAACCCGGTTTTTATTCGGCCAATATTTCCGGGGCACACGCCCTGCCCGGAGGTAATATCATGGTGTGCGAAGGATCAAGCGGGCGGCTATTTGAGGTGACACTCGACGGGCAGGTCGTCTGGGAATACATCAACCCGGTCTCAAACGTCAATGGACCTTTAAGCCAGGGACAACCCCCCACTCAAAATGCTACCTTCCGGGCAACTCGCTATCCTACTGATTATGAAGCATTTGTGGGCAGGGATTTGACGCCGGGGTTGCCGGTAGAACTCAACCCAACACCATCTGATTGTATCATTTTCAACGGCGAACCGGTCGCCTTGAACGCAGAGCCCGACCCACTCCGGGCCCGGGCACTGCAAAACCCAGTGCAAAACGAAGTGACCGTCGTCAACGAAACGGGTAAACCGATCGTTGTGGAAGTGTTTTCTACACAAGGCATTCTCATGGGCCGGGCAAGCTCGCCGGGCGAACGGGTAACTTTACCTTGCAGGGCCTGGCCCGCCGGCATATATATGCTGCACCTGGCAACCGAAGACCGATCGTCTTTTGCCACCAGTAAATTGATTAAAACGGATTGACCGGCCGTGGCTGCACAGAAGGGACATTTTCTTTTTAACAAGTTAACAATCAGTTTTTTAAATAGAATTTTCAAGAAAGGTACTTTCACTAAATCATCAACTCTAATATGAAAAAACAATTACTCCTAAGCTGTCTAATGTTCTGTTGCTGGTCATTCGGCCTTATGTCTCAGAACAATACGGTCGGCATACTTTCCTACGATATCAACCGAACCTACGAAGGCTACAATCTCATTTATCCGCACAATCAACCCAACGTTTACCTTTTGAACAATTGCGGGGAAATCGTTCATGTCTGGACGGACAGTGCCCAATACCGCCCGGGAAATACCGCTTACCTGATGCCCAATGGCAATCTGGTAAAAACCAAGCGCAACGCAGCGGTGGCCAACGACGTTATCTGGGCCGGAGGTGGAGGAGCGATCATCGAGATCAGGACCTGGGAAAACGAGCTCATCTGGTATTTTGAAATGAACGACTCCCTCAATCGTTTGCATCACGATATTGCCCTGACCCCGCAGGGTACGATCCTGGCACTCGCCTGGGAAAGGAAAACAGAGGCTGAAGCGATCCAGGCCGGACGCGATCCCGCCCTCCTGCCCGATGGCGAATTGTGGCCCGAATGGGTCTTTGAGATCGACCCGGCTACCGATCAGGTCATTTGGGAGTGGCATCTTTGGGATCACCTCGTGCAGGATTTTGACCCTTCAAAAGACAACTATGGTGTGATCGCTGACCACCCCGAACGGCTCGACATCAACTACAACACCAACGATGGTGGTAAGGACTGGCTGCACAGCAATGCCCTGGATTTCAGCTTCGACCTCAACCAGATCATGATCAGCACTCCCTATCTGAATGAAATGTACATCATCGACCATTCAACATCGACAGCCCAGGCCGCCGGTAGTGGCGGTGGTCTCAGCGGTGTCGGGGGAGACTTTATGTACCGTTGGGGAAACAAGGCTGCCTACGATCAGGGGACTGCCGATGACCAGACGATGTTTTTCAACCATGATACAAAATGGGTCGATGATTTTATCAGCCCGACCAATCCTTATTATGGTAAAATTTCCTTTTTCAACAACCGGGCTGGCGACGACTTTTCCTCTTTCAATATTTTCACCCCCCCCTGGGATATGTATAAATGGAGATACACCAGGACCAGCGCCAGCTGGGGCCCCGACAATTTTGATGTTGACCTCACCCACCCCACTCCATCCGACGTCTTTTCTACCGGTCTGTCCAGTATGCAGGTACTCGACAACGGAAATTTCCTGATCTGTTCGGGCCGGCAGGGCTATTCCTTCGAAATGACACTGGACCAGGAAATTGTCTGGGAATACAAGACCCCGCTCAAAGCCGGTCAACCTGTCTCCCAGGGTGACGAACTGGCGATCAATGACAACCTCACATTCCGTATGGATCGTTACCCGGTTGATTTTCCCGGCTTTGCCGGTAAAGACCTTTCCCCGAAAGGCTGGATCGAGCTCAATCCGGATTCTACCTTCTGCGACGCCATTTTGCCCGTGAGCAATCTGGTCAATGGATTCAAAATAAAGATGTATCCAAATCCGGCGGACAAAATGGTGACCATTGAATGGGAAGGTGGCCTTTGGGTAGAAGTGGATGTGATTGATATGATCGGACGGCAGGTTATTCAACCAATGAAACTAACCGGTGGCCGGAAATACCTGGACACTTCCCAATTGCACAACGGCATGTATTTTATCCGGATCAATGGCCGGGAAGCAGGTAAGCTACTGATCGCCCGCTGATGGTGGCAGGCACCAACTTAATCCACCGCCCCGCTCTGGCCCGGTAACACCATATCGCTCAGTGGATTACCACGGGATACTTCTGGCTTTCGCCAGACTTTTTCCGTGGTAATTTCCTGAGCGCCCCTCCCGGGAGTCACCGAATGTTGGTTTTTCCGCCACCGGGCCACAGAAAAAAACAGTCTAACAGACCGTTTGAGTGCCCTTAAAACCTGAATCAGCTCCTGAAAACCCGCCTTTTGGCAACTCATTGGTGCCAATTATCTGCCTCATCACATTCAAACCTACCAACTTTTCGTTTTCCAAAACATTGTATATACCTTTGCGCCTATTTTGGAAAAACGACTGTACCCGCTGTTTTTCCAGGTCGATCAGGAAGAAGCTTGCTAATAAAGTAAGTAGAAAATGAGCGACATTAAAACCTGTTGCAGACTGGTGGGTTAAATGAACGATTTTGAGGAAGCGACTTTTTTCCTTTGAATAAAACAAACCAGCGAAAGCGGTTGAATATTACTTTTTCCTCTATTTGGAAAATAACTACGCACAATAATTCAAAATGAATTCACCTTCAACGGCCGTCACCGCAGACAATCAATCTGTTAGCACCGAAACCAAACCAATTGTCAAAAATGCCGTCATCTTAGCCGCCGGAAAAAGCTCCAGATTCCGGGAAAGCGGCATTCTCAAACCAAAAGTCTTAATGAAAGTCGGTGGACTCCGTCTCCTTGAGCGGTCCATTCTGACTCTGCACAAAGCCGGCGTCGAGCATTTCCGGGTTGTTGTCGGTGCATACCGCGACCAGGTAGTACCCGAAATGCGGTCATTGAAGCGTTTGCAGGGAATCGATATTGAATACGTGGTATGCGAGGATTTTGAAAAGGGAAATGGTGTGTCATTTGGTGCCGGCGCCTTCGGCTTTGACGAGCCTTTTCTGCTCACCATGTCCGATCACATTTTTACGCCCAAGACCATCAATGATTTTGTTGCCCAGACGGCACAGGCGCCGCATCTTCCTGCTCTGGCCTGCGATCCCGGACTGGAAGAAGTTTTTGATATGGACGATGCCACCAAGGTGCTTTCCAAAGAAGGATTCATTCACAATATTGGAAAAGAAATCCAGGATTACGACCTGGTCGATACGGGCCTTTTTTATTTCCCCAAAAACTACGGAAAAAGGGTGGCGGACCTGGCAAAAAAAGGTGCCAATTCCGTCAGCAACATCATTCAGGAATTCATCGACGAAAGCGGCGTCCGGGCGGTGTCCCTGCTCAATCCCATGTGGCAGGACGTGGATAACCCCTCTATGAAAAAGGAGGCCGAACGCCGCCTGGTCCGGCAGATCGTCCGGCCGGACGATGGCTGGGTGAGCCGAAAGATCAACCGGGTATTTTCCACCCGGATCAGTTTCCTGCTGGCGAATTTCAACATCCACCCCAATGTGGTCACGACTTTTATTTTTCTACTGACCTTACTGGGAGCCTGGTTTGCGGCGTCGGGTATTTATCTGCAAATCGCTTTGGGAGCCTTCATTTTTCAGGTGGCTTCCATGTTGGATGGTTGCGACGGCGAGCTGGCCCGTTTAACCTTACGCACTTCAAAGTTTGGCTCGTGGTACGAACAATTTGCGAGCAATGCCCGATACATCATCTTCTTTGTCGCTTTGGGTATCAGTGCCTGGCTGACCTCCGGGTCGCAGGTTTATCTTTTTGCCGTGATCATGCTCGCTGCGATTGCCATTTACATGCTGGCGCAAATGGGCTCAGTAGCTTATCATCAGCGGCACGAACCGGAGGCCAGCAGTCTTATTCCCGAATCAAAGACCCCGAGTTATAATTCCACATTACTGGAAAGCTCCTACAATTTCTGGCGTGAACTGAATAAGCAGGACATGCTGGCGTTTGTCACCTTCATTTGCTGCCTGTTCTTTATGTATCAGGCCATGTTTTGGCTGGCTTTACTGGGGACAACAGCAACGGCCATCGTTGTTTCCAAATCCGTAACAGCATCGGCCATGCAAAAAGAAGGAGCATCATCAACCATTTTTGGCCGGGTCGACCCTATTTATTTTTACCTCCTGGGCGTGGTCATACTGGTAGCACTGATATTTAGCCTCGAACTAAACGTAGTGGCACAATCCATGGCCGCGGTCGGCAACAAACTGTTCCTCGTTTTCAGTGTAGCCATCATGTGGATCATCGCCAACACCATGTGTATCCGCATTCTTTTGAAGGGAAAAGTTCCCTTTGCAGATCTGATGTACAATCAGTTGACGGGGGATGCTTACAATACGATTATCCCGTTGGCAGGCCTGGGAGGTGAACCTTATAAAATCAAGCACCTGACCCAGTGGCTCGATTGGCACACTGCCAGCCGGGCAATCGTCGTGGATCGTCTGATCCACGCCACCACGGGTATGGCCTTTTCTGCGGTTTGTGTGGGTGCAACTTTGTACATGATCGATCTGGGCCCCGCTTACTTTATTCCCTTATCCATTATGGCCAGCGTTTTTGCGACCGGTGCCATTGCCATGATCTGGCTTTCGCTTTCGCCCGCCCCCTCCCGGATATCCGGCTACATTTTGAAAAAACTCAAAATCGTGGAGGAATACCGCAGCGAACCATTGCCGGCGAGCCTCTTCTTCCAGGCTTTCTTCTTCAAGTTTCTCGGCAGGTCTTTCAACCTTGTAGAGATTTATCTTATGTTCATGATATTCAATCTCAGCCCGGGCTTTTTTGACCTGACGGCGGTTGCTGGTTTTATTTCTACCAGTGCTACATTGTTTTTCATTATTCCGCAGGGGCTTGGGGTGAATGAATTGGGTATCAGTACCGCATTGGACATCCTTGGTTATACGGCAGCACTTGGTATTACTTTTGGTCTGATCCGTCGGGCCAGGATGATCTTCTGGGCGCTTTTTGGGGTTGCGCTGCATCTGGCCGTCTCTGTAGCGAAGAAGTTTACCTTCAGCCGGGCTTGATTTGTGTTAATTGTTTAATAATCTTATATTTTCGGATGCTTGGCATTTAACTTGCGTTTAAATTTGCAAAAATTTTTCTTGAAAAATACAATCCGACATATCGCCATATACCTGCTCACAGCCATGATGCTGGTAGCTTCCACCGGAGTGAGCGTGTGTTGCATGTTCGGATGTCACGATGTAGAGGTATTAGCCGGCCAGGTAGATTGTTGTGAAGAAAAAACCGAGTTCACCAACGGCCAGCAAAAAGGCAATTGTCCTGACTGTCAGGCTGAATACATCAGCCTGGACACGGATTATTTACTGACATCCTCTTATTTCAAAATCAGCTTGCCTGCTATTGCCCACAAGCTGCCAGCGCTCCAGCCTCTACAGCTCCTTTTTTCCGGAAAAATACCAACTATATGCGAGCACAACCTGCCTCCTCCCCGGTATGGCAAATCCTTGTTGTGCTTTATCCAAACCTTTCGTTGTTAGTGTTTTCTGACCTTTTTTGAAGTAATTGTTATTCAGAAAAACAGAGCTTTTGCTCAACCTTTCCGGTTTTGCCAAATAGCTTTTCAATCATGTCAGACATGAAAACACAACTAAAATTTATAATCCTGCTTTGCTTTTTTCAGTCTTTACTACAGGCACAAACCTCCTCTTCAAGCACGCCGAAAGACCAGGTGCTTTACGGAAATATTTTCAACCAAAATAAAGAGAACCTGATCGGGGCTACCGTCGTTTGGGACGGCACGACGATCGGCACTGTTACCGACACAAACGGTGATTTTTGGCTGCCCAAAATGGATACCACGGCCGTTTTACAGATCAGTTACGTAGGCTATGATCCTGTTTTTATTGAAATGTTTCCATACGAGGACACCGCCTTTATTGAAATAGAAGGCGTCACCGAACTACAGACCATTGAAGTAGCCGGACAACGCAACGACGTTTTTACTTCTACCCTCGATCCAATCAATATGGAAAACATCAGCGCCTGCGAATTAAAAAAAGCGGCCTGCTGTAACCTTGCCGAAAGCTTCGAGACCAGTGGCAGTGTGGACGTCATGAAGACTGATGCCGTGACCAGCACCACCGAAATACAGATGCTGGGCCTCCGCGGTATTTATTCCCAATTACTGATTGAAAAAAGACCAGCCTACACGGGACTTGGATTCCCGTTCGCATTGGAAAACATCCCCGGCACC
>JBFIJS010000232.1:0-6622 GCA_041600595.1 Saprospiraceae bacterium
GCTCGCGTATACCCATGGTGATCGATCCTACTGGCAAGCAGGAATTGTTTAAGTGGTATTACAACCCGGTGGTGCTGCCGCAATCGGACCATCCAATGGTCAAAAGCCTGGATGGGATCAACTTATTATATCCGAGTTCGATCGATACCATCAAAACCAAGACCCCGGTAGAAAAAACCGTCCTGCTGACCACCTCGCAGTATAGTCGTATCCAGCCCAATGTGACGCGGCTGAATTTTGAAATACTCCGCTACGATCCCGATCCCGATAAATTTAACAAACCCGAAATTCCGGTAGCAGTATTGCTGGAAGGGGTGTTTCCTTCCTATTTCGAGAATAAAGTCACTGAGGGCATGCGGTCTATGCTGGTAGAGATCAACCAGGAATTTCAACCTCAGAGCGTTCCGACGAAAATGCTGGTCGTATCCGATGGTGACGTTGGCCGACCGTTTTACAATCCGATAAATGGCCAGTTTTTTAAACTTGGCTATAACCCATACGAACGGTACACCTTTGCCAACAAAGATTTTTTGCTGAATGCGGTGGAGTATTTAAAGGATGACAAAGGGATCATCGAGGCCCGCAGCAAGGATATTAAGCTCCGTCTGATGAATACCACCAAGGCTACAGAAGAGAAAACAATGTGGCAGCTGCTGAATGTTCTTTTGCCCGTTTTGTTTTTGGTTCTTTTTGGGGTTGTGTACAATGTTCTGCGGAGACGCCGATATGCTGGCAGCTGATTTATATTTAACGGAAATAAATGTTTTTCGCTGGCATAGACGCAGGCATTTGAGCGTTTTGTACATAAGCACACCTGTTCCCGTCAGATGACCCACGGCTGCAAATGCACTGACTCGCTTCTAATGTGTGACTATTTGTATATTACCGCGTCTTTTCATCAAACACTTGTCTATATGAAACAACTCATCTTCCTTTCGAAAATAGCTGTTATATGGTTTGCTTTTCTCACCCTTTTTGTTTCCTGTGCCATTAACCCGGTAACCGGAAAAAAGGAACTTATGTTAATGTCTGTGAGTCAGGAAAAAGCACTGGGTGCTTCTTACGACCCCCAGGTGGTCAGCCAGTTCGGGGTATATGAAGATGCCAAACTTCAGGCATTTATCACGGAAAAAGGCAAGCAAATGGCCGCCATCAGTCACCGGCCAGAGTTGGGCTATCAATTTAAGGTAGTAGATTCTCCGGTCGTAAATGCTTTTGCGGTACCTGGTGGCTATGTGTATTTCACCCGCGGCATCATGGCTCATTTTAACAATGAGGCCGAGTTTGCCGGCGTTTTGGGGCACGAGATTGGTCACGTGACAGCCCGTCACTCCGCCAAACAATACAGCCAGCAGGTGCTGGCACAGTTAGGTTTTGTGGTTGGAATGGTAGCCTCGGAAGAATTTCGTCAATATTCTGACCTGGCTTCGGCAGGCTTACAGCTGATGTTTATGAAATTCAGCCGTAGTCACGAAAGTCAATCAGATAAGCTGGGGGTGGAGTATTCCACCAAAATAGGCTACGATGCCCACGAGATGGCCAATTTCTTTAAAACCATTGAAAGGTTACAAGTACAGGCCGGTGCCAGTGTGCCAACGTTGTTATCGACCCACCCCGATCCGGGAGACCGCTATACCAAGGTGCATCAAATGGCGGCTAAAGAACAAGCTGGAAAGCGCACACTCGACGTGAACCGGGATTCCTATCTGCGAATGATCGATGGTTTGATTTATGGGGAAGACCCCAAGCAGGGTTTTGTTGAAAATGGCTTTTTTTACCATCCGGAGTTAAAATTTCAATTTCCGGTTCCTAATAACTGGCAGGTCGTCAATACCCCGGCCCAGGTACAAATGGCTCCCCAGGATGGTAAAGCACTGATCGTCTTTACCCTCGCAGCCGGCAACTCACTGGCAGCAGCAGAGCAGGCGGCTGTACAGGCCGACAAGTTGCAGGTACTAAGCAGCCGGAATATTTCGGTAAATGGAAAAAATGCGGTGGAAACTGTTGCCGATTTAAATGCGGAAGTCCGATTGATGATGTACCACATCCAGGATGGCGGGAATATCTACAAGTTTGCGGGGCTGTCCAGAACACCTGATTTTAATGTGTACAAAAACTATTTCACTTCTACTTTTAATAAATTTGATACCCTGACCGACCCATCCAAGCTCAACCGTCAGCCAGAACGTATCCGGATCAAAGAAGTCAGTCGTACCGCCAATTTCCAGGATGTAATGAGAAGTTTTGATATGCCGTCTAATCGTTTGGACGAGCTCGCCATTCTGAATGGAATGGAGCCCGACAAACAGGTCAAGCAGGGCACCTTGATTAAGGTAATCGCAAGAGATTGATTTTCCTTGCGGAAAATGGAGGCTGGTGTTGCAACGCCAGCCTCTTTTTTTTGGGAAAGACCATTTTGTAAAATAAAAAAGCACTGCAGGCCAATAAGCCGGATTCTGTATCCCGACGAGGTCGGGACTTCATCATTTATCTGGCCCCGGCGTCGCCACCGGGGTCTATCTGCCTACCCCTCAAGACTTTGCGTTAGCAAAACCAGGCGAGCAACCCGGCTCCGGCACGGCACTAAAAGTGCCGGCCAGGAATCTTGATGTACGTGGCATTTCAACCCACAAGGTTTATCCGCCCCCCGTATTGCTACAGGACGCCGTGCGCTCTTACCGCACGTTTTCACCCTTGGTCCGGCCGTAGCCGGGCCGGTTATTTTCTGTGACACTCTCTGTCCCCGATTGCTCGGGGCCCACCCGTTAGGTGGTGTGGCGCTCTACGTTGTCCGGACTTTCCTCACCTACCCATTACAAGCATGGGCAGGAGCGATGAAGTAGCCTGCAGTGTGCTGCGAAGGTACGATGGTTCAGGCAATAAGGTTTTATTTAAAATCGATCGTCAGAACGGGCCGTTCGGCATGATTGATAATCGCCTCCACGTTGCTGCCGACGAGCATTCTCTTTAATGGATGCCGTTCGTGGTAAGAGATGGAGATCAGGTCGGCGTCGATTCTATCCGCAAAAGACCGGATACCACTGTCGACGGACAGGTCGGGGTAAATATGTAGTTGACAGGGCAGTGGATGACACGCTTTCTCGAAGGGTTTCATCGCTTCAATCTGTACCGCAGCCGGCTTGTCGAATATGGATTTGTTAACATAAACCAGATGTACCCGGGGAATGAAATGTTTGATTAAATCCTTGAAAACAAGAAAGGCATTCATGTCAGTTTCCAGGAAACTGGAAGCGTAGATCACCTGTTTGAAATCTATGTTTTGCAGCGGCTGCTTCACGACGAGGGTGGGGCAGTGAACGATTCGGATGACTTTCTGGGCATTGGAGCCAATAAAAAATTCGTTTTTCCCCGATGCTCCGTGCGAACCCATCACCACCAGATCAATACCATGTTTTTCGACACATTCGGATACGGCTTGTGGAAGGGATCGGGGAGTCAGGAGCGTTTCAATTTGTATTTCGGGATGGGCTTCTTTGATCTGTTCGATAGAGCAGGTATCTTTTTCAATACTCTGGTTTGCCAGGGTCCATTTAGATTTTTCATCCTGGGGTAAATTATCCCAGTAGGGGGGGAGGTCTTGACTGTTGAGCAGAAATATTTTCGAACCAAACCGGCTGGCCCACAATACTGCCGCATTGAAGGCGTATTTAGCACATTCAGAGAAATCGGTTGGAACCAGGATGTTTTTCATTGATCAACTTTTGTGCATTTTCTGATAAGCCTCCTCCGACCTTTGTCCTTTTCCATTCTGTTCCGACAAAGTCCAGTGGTCGGTGGTGGTCGTTTGCAACCACAAATTGCCGGATCGCCGGAACACCTGAACATTCAGCCCATATTGTTTCCAAAAGCGATCTTCCAGTGTGCTGACTTTGAGGTTGCCAGAAATTTTCAGGTCGCCTTCGCTATGCGTTTGCCGGACTGCTTCAATCTTCAGGTTTTCATCCAGCTGCATATCCGGAGAGGAGGGTTTGCTGGTCTCGTGCTTACCTTTATAAAACTCGAGTTTCAAATATGGGAATTTTTGAGAAAATTCAGCTTTTATTTCCGCCAATGTTTTACGATCTGTGATTAACATATTGATGTAGGTTGGACAGTTGGCATCAGATCAGTGAATGATGTAATTGCGCTGCGGTGAATAGAAAAATATCGTTTCTCAAAGCTATCGGCAGCAGAGGCCCAAAAAGATGAGGAAAATCAGTGGAACAAAATGAAAGTTATCAGTTGACCGGGGCAGGAGGAGCCTTCTAAAGCGAGCGATGGCCATAATAATTCAGCCACATGACAGGTTGGCATGTACCGGAAACTAAGTTGCAGGGAGGGGAAAAAGGCAGGTTAACAGTATCCTATGTCGCTATATCCATCCCAGAACAGGTCTTTTTGCTCCGTGGGCTGGACCTCCGGGGAAACAGGTGACGATGCTGCTTTCTTCGTTTTTGGATCAGCTTTTTTTTCGATCAAAGGGTACTCGTTGTCCCTTTCTTTTGGCTTGATAAAATTAATTAGCTTTTTCATGGGTTGCAAAAACGGTTTTTGACAAGTTCATGGATAGTGTTTCAGTGCTTGTCCATTCAATTGTCCGGTTGATATTTAGTGCCTAACAGGAAAAGACAGAGGGATGTTCGGTTGGAGGGAAGAAAAGATTCACAAATTGAAAAAAAACAAGGGAAGTCTCAGGACTTTCATTTCAATGTGTTTCTTTGTCATTCCACAATAACCAAAACACTGCCATTTTCAGGAAAAACCAGGGGTTAAAAAAGAAACTGTAAACTTTTCAAATAACTAAAACAATGAACTATTGGCTCATCAAATCAGAACCCGACGAATACGCCTATCAGGACCTGGTGAAGGACGGAAAAACAAGGTGGGACGGCGTGCGTAACTATGCTGCCCGCAACCATCTGCGCCAAATGAAGAAAGGAGATTTAACTTTGTTTTATCACAGTGTTCATCAAAAAGAAATTGTTGGCATTTGCCGGGTAGAGCGGGAACATTATCCCGATCCGACAGCTGAAAAGGGCGACTGGTCGGTGGTTGATTTCGTTCCGGTCAAGACTTTGAAACAACCCGTACACTTGCATGAAATAAAAGCAACACCGGCATTGCAGGAACTTCCGCTGGTAAGAATTGGACGACTTTCGGTGATGCCTATTGACAAAGACGCTTTCGAAACCATTTTATCCATGGCCGATACCACTTTGTAATACTTGAATGGTGTGACCGATCAAGAAGTGGACGTCACAAACTGGCAATAAAGGAAACAGCGGAGGCAAAAGTCCGGTTGAGATGCTCAAAATAAAATTTTGCAGAAATAAAAACGGGTTGAGCAAACTTTTGTGACAGGCAATCAGTGCTGTCAGAATAGTTTAAAATCTTGGTTTTTTCTCATTTT
Source organism: Saprospiraceae bacterium (assembly GCA_041600595.1). Lineage (GTDB taxonomy): Bacteria > Bacteroidota > Bacteroidia > Chitinophagales > Saprospiraceae > UBA6168. Next base: position 5,411 of record JBFIJS010000232.1, read on the forward strand.
GGTGAAGGGAGTTACAGTGTTTATTGATTTTTTTTATTTTTTTAATCAAATTTTCTTTGATACCTTTGTGACATTCAAATATTTACACGAAACTTTCTTATTTCCGGTAGAGCCTGGTATTTTTGTGGCTCAATAAATTGGTAAATAGGAGCTGATAAATTTCCCCCCTGTATTTGTTCTCTTAACCGATTTTCCCTTTGTTCTTTAGAGAGCTGTTATTTTTCATTCCCCTTCCCTTCTCATTTAAAGTATTGACTGCATAGCTATGCCGTCATTGCTATCTACCTTTTAGGATACACAAATGCTATGGTTAATCGCCATAAGTGTCTGCCAATTGAAAATTCGGAAATAAAGTTTGAACACATTTTAATCAAAACGAACATGAACTTGAACGTACACGATAAGTCCATTCTTATTATTGAGGATCATGCCAGCATTCGTTTGCTTCTGGGCTCCATGCTGAGCAAATATTACAACGTGACCACGCTGAAAGATGGCCTGGAAGGTATGGCCTGGTTGGTAAAAGGGAATGTTCCGGACTTGATCTTACTGGATATGAGTATGCCCAGACTTAACGGTAATGAATTCCTCAAAAACATCAGGCAAAGTGGTTTTTTCCGGGATATCCCGGTCATTGTTATCTCTGCGAACGATGGTGATGAAGATATTAAGAATTGCCTCAAATGGGGAGTGTGTGAATATTTGACTAAACCTTTCAACCCGATCGAACTGAAGAATAAAATCAATAAGGTTCTGGCAGGTAAAAAATTGGAACTTGCCGACGAAGCCATTTGACCGGGATTGTGCAAAACCCTCTGAAATACGATGCTACATAATATTTGAACCAACACAACCTTTTATTGTAAAATCGGCGCTATGAACCCAAATTTACCCACAGTTTTATCCAACCTTGAAGAGATTTTCGTTCTCGGATTTGATGGCACCTTCGGCGAATGCCTGATTAGTCATACGCGTATTTCAGATGACTTTGACATCCGGGAGTTTGAAAGCTCCTTTATGGTCTTTCAGCAATTGGAAGATATCGTAAGGGAAGAGGATTTTCAAAAATTACCTGCCGCTATTGTTTGTGAGTATGAATCGTTGGAGGAAGAGGAGTTTCTGCTGTTGCACAATGTCCGTAAACATCCCGTATTGAAGTACGTGCCGTTTATTGCGATGAACCGCGACGGTATGAACCACAAAATGAATGCC
>JBFIJS010000233.1:0-6610 GCA_041600595.1 Saprospiraceae bacterium
GGAGCTACGGCTCCGGTGATGGTCACCTCCCCTTGACCGGGCAGGATGCCGATACTGCCACATCCCGACGGCGGCGTGTTTTCCAGGCAACTGAGGGCTTCCGCAAAGACAGCATTGTTTTTTTCGGAAAGAAAAACCAACTCCCCGGCTGACATGCCGAGCCTTCGCACCCTGGCGGCACTGGCTACCGTCACTTCTTTTTCCCAAACGATCGTTCCGCTCAGCATTTTTTTCAGCTGGATAACATTATTGAGGGGATTGGGGTAGCCGAAAAGTTGTTGCGCCATCGTGCCGACGATTTGTCCGCCATCGTCGGTGCGGAGCTTCCAGGTGTAAGAACGGTTGCCGCTGCCATAGGCCGAGAACTCACTCATCTGGTAGGAATGATCGGTGACAAATACCCCGTTGGCAAAATGACCGTCCCGATTCTCCCTGTAGTAACAGGAACCGTGGACGCAGAATGACAAAGTCAGTTGGACATCCAGTGAAAATGATCCACAATAGTTGGGGCGGAGGTTGGCACTGACGTAAAACACGTTGTTCGCCAACACTTCGGCAGAACTCACCGTCAGGTTGTCCGCCAACACAATCAATTCCGTTTTCGCTGTACCCGGTATGCCGGGGTTGGTCAAGGAAATGAAGGCGGCTTCGTTTGGCGAAACCTGCAACGGCGAACGGATCGTCGGGGGATAACTGCTGCCCGTCAGGCCAATGGTGTTGGTCTGTATGACATTAAAATTCAAGTCGGTTTTGATGACGGCCAAAGGGAACAGCGGCGGCGTCAGGTTTTCCCAGGCAAACAACAGGTAGCCCCCCTGGAATTCTGTAAATTCTGTAAACCGTTCGTATTGGTTATACAGTGCTGCCGGGATGGTTCGCCGGTATATTTCCGTGTTGTTAATCCGTTTGACCAATTCATTTCCTTCTATGGAAAAACTGGTAGCCGGTGGCAACGGACCATCAAGATCGTTGGTGACGATCAGCCCGGCTTCGTCCAGCGTGGCCTTGTAAACGTCGGCATTGCTCTGGTAAAAGACTTCCAGCTGATTAGTCGGACTGTTGGTGGTACAAACGAAGGAACCGACGCCGATGAGTTCATCACATTCGCCCGGCTGGAGGGGAGATTGTACGAGGAAAGCCCCCGTCAGCCAGTTGTTGCTTTCGTTACTCTCCGTGATCGATTCTTCGGCATCTACCTGCAGCAGCAGGTAATACTGACCGGTTGCCAGCACGGAGGGCAGGGTCGTAGCACCCGGCACACCAGTGACAGAGAAACCAGCCGGAAAGTTGCCGGTTGGGACAATGCCGTCCTGAACATCCGAATGGCTGAAGTAAGGGTCGGTCGAAATCCAGGCTTTTACCTTGAAGTCCTCAGATGCCGGCCCGGTGCCGATATTGGCGATGGTAAAATTATATGTCAATACCTGACCCGGCTGTATGGGCGAATTATTGATCGTGAGATTGGAGAGAATCAGGTCCGGTAACAGCACGGGGGGCGGACTGCTGCCCGTGGCAGCTTCGTCGTCCTCATTGACCGAGGGCGGGGTGCCATTATTGGGCGTACTGTCCACGTCCGGCTCATTGGCTGCGATCACCTGGGCATAAGCGCCCGGTGCGCCGTTTTGCAACAGGAAATAATACACCCGTAAGGTAGCCATGCCTCCGGCCGGAATACTGCCAACGTTCCACACTTCGCTGCTGTGGGGTTTGAAGGTGCCCTGCGAAGCCTGGTACTCATTGCCGCCGGTGTAAACCACCCCCGGAGGTTTCGGGAAATGAACCTTAACGCCCGTAGCGGCCACGTTGCCGGTATTGGACAGGGTCGCCATGACCTCATAAACGGAGTAGATGACCGGCGTGCTGCTGGCTTGTGCCAGTGACAATTCCAGGTCGATCTGATTCCCGGTTCCGGTGGTCACCGTAACGGTCTGTGACTGGAAATTGTTGACGCCGACGGCCTCGCACGTATGCAAGCCCACAAATACCTTTAATTCATACACGCCCGGAGCCAGGGTAGCGGGAATGCTGACGGGGATGGTCTGAGAAACCTGATCCGAAGTATTGAAGTCGGTGATGGGGAAATTTGCTGTTCCAACGGTCACCCAGGGAGGGTTGCCTAACATTTCTACCCGGAGGTAGTAAGTAAGATTATTGGCAAAAGCAATATCATTCCGATCCAGTTTGATCTGTGCCGTTACTGTAAAATTACTGCCAGCCGTCATCGTCGCCGGCACGCCGGTATATTGCACCAGCTGGATGTCAGGTGCGCCTATCTGTAGCTGAATGGGCGCAACATTATTGTTGTTTTCGTTCAGTTCGGCCACCTCATTTTCTTCATCGACGGTCACGAGTATGAAGTAGTTACCATTGGCCAGAAAGGCCGGAATGACCTGACCAGGACCGATAAATGCCGGCCCGGTTACATTCAGCAAACCTAGAGAAGGTACCACCTCCGTGCTCCACAACACGTCATCGCCCGACAGCACGTTATCGGCAGAGATGTAAAATTTCACTTTAAAAGCAGTGGACGGCACCTCGCCCGTGTTGTTTACCTGTATGGAAAGAAAACCGACGGATTCACCGGCTTTTGCGTAGCAGAAGTTTTGACCGGGGATAAATTCCTGGAGGTTACCTATCAAATCCGGAAGCGGTACTGTAAAGCTGCCGTTGAGCGAAAGGACCGCTTCGTCGTCCTCCTGATCGGTACAAACCCAGAGTCCGTTGCCGGTGGGCAGATTGCCGGGGGCGGAGTCCACGTCCGGTGTATCCGCAGATTGGGTAAACACTTGAATGTGACGGGTATCGGTCGTCAGGGTGAAGAGGGTAAATGTCAGGGTTGCGGTTTGGCCGGGAGCCAGTTTGGGAACAGACCACCGTTGGTTGATCCAGTCCCAGTAGCCGACGGTCGCACTGCCGGTTTTGGCATAGACGAGCTTGTTTTGCTGAACAAAACTAAAGGCGTCCGTACCGCAAATGCCAATCCGGATTTTGATGCCGGTTCCCGGTTCGGTCCCGGTATTGGTGGCGGTAACGGTCACCGGCACATCGGTATAAATGGCCGGATCGTGATTGGGCGTGGAGATGGCTACTTCCAGGTCGAACCCGGTGGCAGCCACCTTTGGCCACGGAAATATCACGGTCAGGCCGGTGAGCAGGAATAAGAGGGTTAAGTTCTTCATGATTTCTGTTTTTTGAAATAAAGAATAGACCCTATTGGGGAAATAGATAAAGGCAGGTGGTGTACGGCCCGTGCGGCAGGTATCTCGAAATAAGGTCAATTAAGGGCTTGTCAAGGTTTCGCTGCGTGCCAATTTTTTGACGGGACAATTTCTCAGAAAAAGAAATAGCGTTCGCTGATTTTGGTCAAATGCAGTGCTGAGTTTTGGCCGGTGCAGTCCGCAGCCGACCGGGGTTGCATGTTTCCGGAGGGGCTGAAAAACAGGCCGGACCTGGTCGGAGGCCGGTTTGGGTGTTGTTTTGTGTTACAGGCGGGAAAACGACTAAAAGACGCAGGGAGAAATGTCTGCCTTTTGACGGGAGTACAAATCGGCCGTTTGGGTTAAATGATTGATAATCAATTTGTTAAAATGAATTGTCCTCCAGAATATATCTTCTTTTTTGGCAAAAACCTTTTAAGGCACCCGGTCGTTATGTTACTTTTGACGGATCAGATTTAAAACACCGTAACAAATGTCAGGTACAAAATGCTGAACAGGCGTCCGGAATAATCCGGGTAAAGTTGCATCCTGAATTTGGCAACTTCCAGCCCTGCCTGCCAACCGGACAGCCCCCGCAAAACCCCGGATGCCTCCGTTAAACGACAGACTGGTTGTCCTGCATTTTTAACCAATCCTTTGTTACAGGTCACAGACATTAAAATTTATTGACTGCATGAAACTTAATCTACTCTTACCGGCCTTCTTTGCACTTTTTGCTGCGCCAACGCTCTTTGCTCAAATCATCTGGACCGAACCTGCCTTCCCAACCGACCAGGAAGAAGTGACCCTTTATTTTGATGCGACCCAGGGCACCGCAGGGTTGGCCAATTGCAACTGCGATGTCTATTTGCACACCGGCCTGATAACCTCCAACAGCACCAGTTCTTCCGACTGGAAATATGTCTTTACCACCTGGGGGCAGGCGAACCCCAACTGGAGAATGACCCCGGTAGCCGGACAGCCTAATGTTTACAGCTGGAATATTTCCCCGAGCATCCGGCAACGTTATGGTGTATCCAACCCGAATGAAATAATTGAAAAACTGGCGATGGTTTTCCGCAATGCCAACGGCTCGCTGGAGGGTAAGGATACTGGTGGCGCAGATATTTTTTACGACATTCAGCAAGACAACGACGTGTTCACGGCGGGTTTTGTGGCACCTTCTTCCAGCTCGGTTTTTACCACTATCGGTGCAACCATTTCCGTGACGGGTGCTTCCAACCAACCTGCAACCCTCTCGCTTTTTGAGAACGGAACGCTGCTCACCAGTGTGAACGGTACCACCATTAATTACAATATTGATGTAACGGAAATTGGCACAAACGTAGTCGAACTGAGGGCTGATAACGGCACTCAAACCCTGACGTCTTCTTTTACTTACGTGGTGGTAGGCCCCAGCCCCGTTGCCTTGCTTCCCAACGGTGTTGAGCCGGGGATCAATTATGTGAGCGACAGTGAAATCACTTTTGTCCTCGTGGCTCCCAATAAGCAAAATGTCTTTTTGCTCGGTGATTTCAACGACTGGACACTGGATACAGATTATCAGCTAAGCAGAACCCCCGACGGGATTTTCTGGTGGATCAAAATTAGCGGGTTGACACCCGGTGAAACCTATGCATTCCAATATCTGGTGGATGGGGAAATTCGCATCGGGGATCCCTACTCCGACCTCATTCTCGACCCCAACCATGACGGTTGGATCGACCCTGCCGTTTTTCCGAACCTGCATCCGTACCCCGCCGGCAAAACCACGGGAGTTGTTTCCCTTTGTCAGCCGGGTGCACCGGAATATCCCTGGCAGGTCAATAATTTCGTGCGGCCGGATCAGGGCAATCTGGTCATATATGAAATGCTGATGCGGGATTTTCTGGCCATGGATTATGCCAGTCTGGAAGGCCTGCTCGATTATTTTGAAGACCTCGGTATCACCGCCATTGAGCTGATGCCGGTCAACGAATTCGATGGCAATCTAAGCTGGGGTTACAACCCCACCTATCATTATGCTTTGGATAAATATTACGGCTCGCCCGAGACCTTCCGTTCCTTCGTGGATGCCTGTCACGCCCGGGGCATTGCCGTCATCCTGGATATTGTGTTTAACCACGCACACGAACGCAACCCGCTGGCCATGCTTTACTGGAACCAGAGTGCTTTCCGCCCCGCGGCCAACAGTCCGTGGTTGAATGAAGAGCCCACCCATGCTTTCAACGTGTTTTTTGATTTCAACCATGAGAGTTTTTACACCCGTGAATACTTTAAAAAAGTGCTCCGCCACTGGCTGGAAGATTACCGTATTGATGGGTTCCGCTTCGACCTCTCCAAGGGATTTACCCAAAATACCAACGGCCCGTTTGATGCGGCTGCCTACGATGCCAAACGGATCGAGACCATTAAAATTTATGCAGATCAAATGTGGGAGGTCAGCCCCGGTTCTTATGCGATCCTCGAACATTTTACGGTCAATTCCGAAGAGCAGGAACTCATCAATTATGGCTGCATGGTGTGGGCCGGCTACGATACACACAATGCTTACCTGGAAGCCGCAATGGGCTATCCTGCCGACCTCTCCCTGGCTTCTTACAAAGACAGAGGCTGGACAAAACCACACCTGATCGCCTACATGGAAAGCCACGATGAGGAGCGCATGGTGTACAAAAACCTGAATTTTGGTAATGCAAATGGAAGCTACGATGTGACCGACCTAGCGACTGCGCTGGACCGGGTAGAATTGGCCAACACCTTCTTTTACACCATTCCCGGCCCAAAAATGCTGTGGCAGTTTGGTGAACTGGGCTACGATTATTCCATCAATACCTGTGACGACGGCGTTACCATCGACCCCAGCTGTCGGCTTGCCATGAAACCGGTACGCTGGGATTACACGTATGAGCCTGACCGGGTAGATATTTATAATAATATGCGGGCGCTGCTGCACCTGCGGAATAATTACGATGTTTTTCAAACGACCAATTTTACCCTGGACGTTGACCAGTATTGGAAAACCATTCACCTGAACCACACTTCCATGAACGTGGCCGTTTTGGGTAATTTCAACGTGGCGAGCGAAACGTTTAACCCAAAATTTCAACACACCGGCACGTGGTACGAATACTTTTCCGGTGAAACGCTGAACGTCACCAACGTGAACCAAAATATCACCCTGGCGCCCGGTGAATTCCGCCTTTACACCGACGAATTGGTAACCCCGCCCGATGCTGTCACGGCTGATGACGAGGTAATCGCCAGGGTGTTCGACTGGTTTGTTTATCCCAACCCATCGGCTGGAGAAGCCTCGCTTTCCCTGATGCTGAACGAACCGGCTCCCCTGCAATGGGAGGTGTTCAATCTGCAGGGCAAATTGCTGGCAAACAAAGACTTAGGTGTCATGTCAA
>JBFIJS010000234.1:0-6582 GCA_041600595.1 Saprospiraceae bacterium
AGGACGACGCCGCCCCTTAAAATCCCGTTGGGCCGAGCAGTTGGCTGCCTCAATGATAAGGTGAAATTTCCGGTCCACATGAATCAGTGAAATTTTAAAGAAACTTTTGTTACACTGTAATGAGCGCTCCACCCCTCAACTTTCTAAACCATAGCAACCAACTTTTGCGAGTACAGAACCAAAGAGGAGAACAGTTAGTGGAGCGATTTACCGGGTCAAAACATACCTGACCGCAAAAGATCCATACCCTCCGCCAAAACCAGACCCATAGCCATTCACGAAAATGGTAGGCACCCAATCGAGGCTTAAACTGATGGGGGTATCCGAAAAGGTATATTCCAGGCCAAGGTAGCCTTGAATCCCAACGGAAGTCCTGCGGCTGTTGTCCGCAAAGCCAGTATCGAAACCCCATAAATACAAGGAAGCACCAGCACCTAAGTACCATTTCAAGTCATCAACACCCTCCAACGGGAAGTGGACGAGATAGGCTCCGCTCACATTCGTCCACCTGTACTTTTTGTACCATCGTGTTCCAACATAGCCTTCTATGGCGTTACTTTCCGTAATGAAATGTTTGACCGAAACAGACAGGGGATAACCGAGCCTTGCGCCAATGGCAGTGTTGTAATCCTGGGCTTGGAGTTGGGAAGTTGCTGCCGTCAGGAAGACAAGCATGGATGCGATACAGAATAATTTTTTCATGGATTGTATTTAGAAAGGTTACACTGAATGGTGTATGTCGGTGGGAGTCGCTTTGTTCAAAATTGGTTCAAACACTTCTAACGGACCGGCGGGACTTTCCCGTACTATCGATCTCCTGATCGGGAGTTCTTTCCGAACGGGAGTTCGGAAGTACGTTTACTACTTTGCTGTGTCAAGTTTAGCACAGCACAACTTGACATGCTCCCAACATGTAGTCTGTGGCCGCTAAATCTGGAAAGATTAAAAACCAATCTTTTAATACAGGAATCATGAAGGCAGCTTCCTACTCCCATTTTCTATAGACTACTCACCGCCCGACGATACATTGTCCTGCTGGACTATGCAGTCGCAGACTGCTTGAAGGTTGTTTCAAGTTACGCTGCGCTAAACTTGAAACAACCTTGCTTTTTTTTGGGAGACATACTTTGGGCAACTGGAACAAAGAAGGCCAACCCACAACAGGCTGGCCTTCTTTATCTTACAAAACGGTTTTATCTCAATTCAAATCACCGACGCAAACTGCTTCAAAAACCGCACATCGTTCTCAAACAGCAGCCGGATATCGTGGATGTCGTAGAGGCGCATCGCCTGCCGCTCGATGCCCATGCCGAAAGCAAAGCCGGAATATTTGGCAGCATCAATGCCGCAATTTTCCAGTACTTGTGGGTCCACCATACCGCAACCGAGGATTTCCAGCCAGCCGGTACCCTTGGAAAGACGGTAGTTTTTTTCGTTGTCCATGCCGATCCAAACGTCCATTTCGGCACTCGGCTCCGTAAACGGGAAATAGCTGGGGCGGAGGCGGATTTTTGGTGTACCGAACATTTCCTGCGCAAAATACATCAGCGTCTGCTTCATATCGGCGAAGCTGACGCCCTCGTCAACATACAGTCCTTCCACCTGGTGGAACTGCGCATGCGAGCGGGCACTGATCGTTTCGTTGCGGTACACCCGTCCCGGTGCGATCACCCGGATCGGCGGTTTTTGCGACGTCATCACCCTGGCCTGTACGGGCGAAGTGTGAGTGCGGAGCAATAGCTCGGCGCTGTTTTTCAGGTAAAATGTATCCTGCATATCGCGGGCAGGGTGGTCTTCCGGCGTGTTCATGGCCGTGAAGTTGTGCCAGTCGTCTTCGATCTCCGGGCCTTCCGCCACGGCAAAGCCCATCCGTTGAAAAATGGTAACTATGCGGTTCATCGTCGTGGCGATGGGGTGGCGGCTGCCGAGTGGCAACGGTTCCCCCGGCATCGTCAGGTCGAGAGCATGGGCACTGGCATCATCGGCCGCACTTTCGAGGGCCTCTTTTAGCTCCGCAAATTTATTTTCGGCAGCTTCCTTGGCCTTATTGACCAATTGGCCATATTCTTTTTTCCGTTCGTTCGGAACATTTTTAATTTCGCCGAACAATGGCTTAATCGTATTCTTGGAGCCGAGGTACTGGATGCGGAATTGTTCGAGCTCTTCTGCCGTCCGGGGGTTGGCAGCTTCAATGGCTTCGATGACCTGCTCTACTTTATTGAAAATGTCGGACATGTTTAATGAATGATTGAATGATAGAATGAGAGAATGAATGATTGAATGAGAGAATGAATGATTGATTGAATAAATATGAGAATGGTGGTTAAATTCCATTTTCCATGAAAAGGTTGCAAAAGTAGGGATAGAATCTATTTTTTGTTCCAATTCATTCCATCATTCCATCATTCTATCATTCCATCATTCTCTCATTATATCATTCCATCATTCTCTCATTATATCATTCTATCATTCTCTCATTCTATCATTCTATCATTCTACATGCAAACACTCCTGCAATCCTACAAAGCGCAAGCACTGATTTTTCTGTTCATCTGGGTGGTGAGCATGGTGCTGTCGGCAGAGTTCGTGCTGTCCGTTTCGATGATCGGGTTGCTGGTGCTGGCCTTGTTTCAACTGGAAATAGACGGGCCAAAAGTGCGGGTATTTTTTCGAAAGCATTTAAAAGATAATTTCCGGAAATACGGGAAATACAGAGCCTGGCTGGCCGTGAGTGTCCCGTTTCTACTGGTTTTAATATCTGCGCTGTGGTCGGGCGATGTGGATTATACCCTGGAGCGGTTGCGGATAAAATTGCCATTTTTGGTTTTACCTTTTGCCTTTGCCAGTATGCCGGCGCTCCGCAAAAAAGAAATATTTACCATCCTCTATTTTTTACTGGTCATGATGAGCATTATCAGCCTGTATGTGCTGATTGATTTTTTAGTAAATTTTGACGAGGTGATGGTTCTGCTCGGAAAAGGTGGTCACCTGCCAACGCCTTCCAACCACATCCGTTTCAGTCTGACGCTGGCACTTGCCATTATTGGTGGCATGGCCTTATGGATTGAAAAATTCCATTTACAACAAACATCCGAACGGTATATCATTGGCGGCATGACCCTATTTCTTTTCATTTTCATCCATGTTTTATCGGTGCGGAGCGGCATTCTTGCCTTGTATCTGGGGCTGTTTGTTTTGGCAGCTTATCACGTTTTTGCAGGAAAGAAATATTTATGGGGGCTGGTGGGAATGGCCGGCATTATCGGACTCCCTTTCATCGCCTACCAGACCGTGCCGAGTTTTAAATTAAAAGTGGACTACGCCGTCTGGGACTATAAACAATTCCAGCAGGGTGCCGGCGGGAACTACCCCGATTCGGAGCGGCTTATTTCCATGGTCACCGGATTGGAATTGGCAAAGGAAAATATGTTATTTGGCGTCGGTGCCGGCGACCTTAAAAAAGCCATGAAAAGCAAGTACGAAAATGAGTTGGCAGGTAAATATAATTTCCGCATGCCGCACAATCAATTGATCTCCATTTTTGCCGGAACCGGTATCATTGGGTTAATTATTTTTCTCGCCGCTTTTTTTTATCCGCTTTTTTATAAGAACAATTTCCGGCAGCCCTTATTCCTTGCACTGCATGCGGTGGTATTCATGTCTTTTTTTATGGAAAATACGATCGAGAATAATTTTGGCATTTCCATGTATTTGTTTTTTCTATTAATCGGATTAAATTATTTATCCAATAAAGAAACCCCGGAAAGTACTGGCTAAAACGGTGGCCGTTACGATTTAAAAACCATCAATATATTCCACGTCATCATCGTTTTCCCATTTAGCCGTTTCGCCCACATCCTGCCATTCTACAGGCTCCCGGAGCATATTTAAGGGTGCACCAAATTCTTTTATCAACGCCGCCCGTATTTGTCTTTTTTGCTTTTCGCTCCGGGCAAACATATCTTTCACCTTACTCTTATTGGTCTCATATTTATAATTATCGAGTGTTCCGTAAACATTAAAATATAAATTAAAAAAACCGTCTTTTTTAGCTTTGATCGGATTTTGGTTCGAGCCAGATTTAAATTTATTGGCGAGCACCTGCCCGGCATTTACTTTAATACCGTAATCTATTTTATCATCAAAAGTCTGTTCCCCGCAAATGGACATATTCATGGCATTATTCTGAATAAATAAAACCGGCAAATAAAACTTTCCGTCTTTAATTTCTATCCAGTTCTGCATATCTTCAAAACGCACCCGGCGCAGGTCGTTCACTCTGGCATAAGCAGAAAACTCCTCCAATATTTCCAAACCTTTCAATTCACCGTTCTGAATGCCGAGGCCGGCCCACACATGTAGTTTATCAGAAAGAAAATGTCCCGTCGAATCCCAGTACGCTTTGATCAGCAATTTGGTATTCATCGTACCTTCCAGGTGCTCACTGCGCACAACGTCTTGCCCGGCATTTTCTGTTTGGTAAAAGAATTTATTTACGTTTATGTTGTCGCCACTTAGTTTGGCTTTCAGGTAAGGTTCTTTTTCAAAAAAAATGGTGCCGTCAATGGCGAATTGTCCTTCCATTCCCTCTGCATTTCCCAGCACCTGCATTTCCGAGTTTTCGAAATATAATTTTCCGGAAAAATTTTTCCCTTCTATTTTATTGTAAAAAAACTCATCCACTCTGGCCGCAAAATCACCTTGCAGAAATTCGGTCAAGCGTTCCCGCTGAACATATTTTTGCGTTTTCAGGGAGTCGTATATTTCCCCTCCTTTTTCGGTAAATTCCGAGATGGGCACGTCGGTCATCTGGCGCAGCTTGAACAAGTCGAGGCGTTTGGCGATCATCTCGCCGGAAAATTGAAGCTTGGCATTTTTTGAATTCAGGGAATCCGCAAAAAGGACCGGCAACAGATTGCGGACACTGCCTTTCAACTGAAGGTCGTTGCCTGCCCCTTCTATCACCACCTCCTGCAAGGAAAGCAGGTTACCTTCAAAAATGAACTTTCCTCTGTCAACCGTTATTTTTTCGCCGTTTATCTTCAGGGAGGCATCATCAAAATCGAGAGACCCCTTCATTTCCACCTCTGCAATATGTTGTATGGAAACCATATCCCGGTACAGTCCGGCAACATCGAGGTTGTTGATTTCGATTTCTCCGTCCCCACCCGAGATGCCCGGATGCTTGAAGAAGTCGTAGATATAGGCCATTGGCAAGGCTCCGTCCATTTGAAAATCGATGAAAGGGTCATCGAGGTCTTCCACTTTAAGATGGAGCGTGAGGAGTTCCCGGTGCAGATAACCTTTAAAATTTTTCACCTCAAAGGAAGAAGTCCGCAACGAACGGCTGTTGCCGTTGGTAAAAGTGGCTTCGAAAGACACATCCTTGAATGGCTCTTTCAAGTAAGGGTGGGTCAGCCGGCCATTTTCCAGGCTGATGGTTGCCTCCGTAGCCGGGCTTTCCCGGGGGCTCAGTTTACCCAGGATATCCATAGAAAAATGGAGCTTTCCTTCGCTGGAGAATCCCCCGAGCAACTCCAGCTGCTTTTCGGGTAACAGAGCCATGATGGAAGCCAGACTGGCATCGTCGGCGGTGGTTACCAGATCGATATTGGAATAGCCTTTCTCTTTTTTGATGTTGCCGACCAGACTAAAGGAATTTTCCTCTACCAAAACCTTCACCTTTTTGAAATCGAACTGCCCCTCTTCCAAATCCACGAAAATAGTCGCATCGTAACCCCATTTGGTACCGGCAAAATAGCGTACGTCGTGAATGTCAATAAAATTGGAGGCCAGCCTGGCCGTACTCCTGAGGTCATATTTCTTACTGGACAATTCTCCCGAAAAATCAGCCTCCTCCACCCGCATCAGCATTTCCTGCTTCAATTTGTCGTCCTGATAGGCGAGTTCAATGTTTTCCAGTCGTGCTTTTTTCAGAGAAATATTGAAATGGCTCTCCGTCTCCGATGGCTTAAAAATGTCATAATTCGCCTTACCCTGCTGATCAATATGCACCACCAGCGCTCCATTACTTATTTTGACCGTGTGAACTTTCACCTGTTCCCCGAACAAACTAAACAGCCGGAAATGAAAGGCCATATCCTCTGCCTCCAATAACCCCTCACCAAACTGCCCCTTTACCACGACATCGTGCAGGCTGGCCGTCGCATTGGGAAAGTCTTTTAGCAGGGAAAGGTCGAAATGACCGACCGTCAGCTCTGTCATTAGTTGTTTGTTGATTTCCGAAACCAGCTTTTCACCAACCTCTTCCTGGAAAAAACCGGCAATCACCACCGCCGCCGAAACCACAAGCAAAACGACGATACCTACTACAATCACTATTCTTTTGAGAAACCTTTGCATATCAGGGGGTCTGTTTGTCCAAAAATGTCTTTTGTAAGCAGCAATAAAGGTAAAGCAAACCACACCGATCGTTTGTTTTGCTCCCATGAATTTTTTTTTCAACTTTTTTTCAAAAATGAGTTGACAGTCATGGTAGATGTATATACATTTGCAGCCGCTTTGAAAGAAAAGCTACTCAATGAAAGTTAAAGCAATCAGCTCAGCCATTTCAGAGCATCC
>JBFIJS010000235.1:0-6580 GCA_041600595.1 Saprospiraceae bacterium
CTTATAAACCCTTATAAACCCTTATAAACCCTTATAAACCCTTATAAACCCTTATAAACTCTTAATGCGTTTACTGTAATCAAAGCAATATGTACTCACAAAAAGTAAACTTTCCAAACAAGGACGGCGAGACGTTAGCCGCCCGCCTCGAACTTCCCGTGAACCAACACCCTCATACTTTTGCCATTTTTGCGCATTGTTTTACCTGTAATAAAAACCTGACCGCCGTGCGGAACATCAGCCGGGCTCTCACGCAGGAAGGCTTTGCGGTGCTGCTTTTCGATTTTACAGGGTTGGGGGAAAGCGAAGGGGAATTTGCCGACACCAATTTCTCTTCCAACGTGGATGACCTGCTGGTCGCAGCGGAATTTTTACGAAAAAACCATCAGTCTCCCGAATTGCTGATCGGACATTCTCTGGGCGGGGCGGCTGTGATCAGTGCTGCCACCCAACTGCCGGAACTGAAAGCCGTGGCCACCATCGGGGCACCGTTCGATCCCGGTCATGTGAGTCATTTATTTAAAGGTTCGCTGGCGGAACTGGAGCAAAAAGGCGAAGCGGAAGTATCGATCGGAGGACGTCCGTTTACCGTAAAAAAACAGTTTTTGGAGGATATTCAGGACCAGGATTTAAACGAAAAAATAAACCGCCTGGGCAAGTCGCTGCTGGTGATGCACTCGCCCCAGGACCGGATCGTAGAGGTAGAAAATGCGGCCCGGCTCTACAAAACAGCCCGCCATCCCAAGAGCTTCGTCAGCCTCGATGGAGCCGATCATTTGGTCAGTGACAAAAAGGACTCGTACTATGTCGGAGATGTGATTGCGACCTGGGCCAAACGCTATATTTCCATCCCCAAGAAGGAAGCTTTGCAGGCTCAGAAAGAGGTGGCAGTTCGGCTGGGAGACGCCGGTTACACGACGGACGTGATGGTACGGCATCACCAGCTGACCGCCGACGAGCCGTCGAGTGTTGGTGGCAACGACTACGGCCCTTCACCTTATGAGCTCTTGAATGCCAGTCTTGGTGCCTGCACCGCCATGACCCTGCAAATGTATGCCCGCCGCAAAAAATGGGACCTGCAGGAGGTGGTGGTACACCTTGAACACTACAAAGACTACGCGGACGATATGGAAAGCCCGGAAGATCCCAAGAGCAAACTCGACCATTTTGACCGGTTGCTGGAGTTGAAAGGAAACCTGGACGAAACGCAGCGGAAACGCCTGCTCGAAATTGCCAACAAATGCCCGGTCCACCGCACGTTGCACAGTGAAGTAAAAGTAAACACCCGGCTGAAAGAGTAACCGTGCGGCGGGGTTGGTATCCAGGCGTAGCTTTGTTTTTTCGGGAAATGACATTTATCAGCAGGCGTTAAGTCGTTGATAAGGAGGAGGTTGCCGGCGAGCCGGGCCAAAAAGAAAATTGTGCGGCGACTTTTCCTGTTTTCCTTTAGGCAAAGGTGACTGAATATGTATTTTTGTGTCCGTTGCCCAAAACGACCATAACCAGATAAAATGAATCCGGATGGCAAAGTCCGGATCCTTATTTCACCAACCAAATTATGACCGGCCAAGACTCAAAGTACTCCACCATCCACTACCACTCCTATCTGCATCTGGACAAAATCCTCGGTGCTCAAAAGCCTCGCAGCGCCGAGCTGGAGGAGAAGCCCGCTCACGAAGAAATGTTGTTTATCATCATTCATCAGGTGTACGAACTGTGGTTCAAGCAGATCAAACACGAGCTGGGATCGGTTCTCGAAATGTTCCGCCACGACAATGTGGATGAAAGAAGCATCAGCACGGCGACTTCCCGGCTGGAACGAATAGAGGAAATCATGAAGTTACTCATCCAGCAGATCCGGGTGTTGGAAACGATGACACCGCTGGACTTTCTCGACTTCCGCAATTATCTTTTCCCGGCCTCCGGTTTTCAGAGTTTTCAATTCCGCATGGTAGAGGTGATGCTGGGGTTGCAGGAGGAGAAACGCCTGACCTACAACAACCACCATTATGCCTCTGTTTTTCCGGAGGAACACCAACAGGAGCTGCAAAAAGCCACCGAAAGCGGGACCTTGTTTGATCTGGTGGAGGCCTGGCTGGAGCGCACTCCGTTTTTGCGTTTTGAGGATTTCCGCTTTTTGGAACATTACAAAAAAGCCGTGGAAAAAATGATCTCCAAAGAGCAGGCAGCCATCAATGCCACCGAGTTCCTGACGGAAAAAGAAAAGGAAATGAGGTTGCGTATGCTTGGAGGCACCGACACCTACTTCCAGTCGGTTTTGAATAAGGAAGTGCACGAACAAATGAAGAAAGATGGCAATCTCCGGCTGTCTTACAAGGCTACTGTAGCGGCGTTGCTCATCAATCTTTACCGCGACGAGCCCATCCTCCACGGGCCTTTCCGCCTGCTGACCAACCTCGTCGATATTGACGAACTGCTCACTACCTGGCGCTACCGGCACGCACAAATGGTGCTCCGGATGCTTGGCCGGAAAATCGGTACCGGGGGCTCTTCCGGTCATGATTACCTCCATGCCACCGCAGTCAAGCACCATATCTTCACGGACCTGCACAACATTTCAACCCTGCTCATTCCCCGCTCGGAACTCCCGCCGTTGCCGGACAACCTGCGGAAGGAACTGGGTTTTTATTATACACAGCAATAGGTGGATGGCAGACGGCCTCACTGGCTGCCAGCTGCCTTTCACGGCTAAAGATTAAATTATGTCAAAACTATTTCCAAAAGTCAATTTCAAAGAGTGGATCGAAGAGAACCGCCATTTACTCAAACCACCTGTCGGTAACAAATGTGTCTGGGATGGTGGCGATTACATTGTGATGGTCGTTGGCGGCCCGAACTCCCGCAAGGACTACCACCTGAACCAGACCCCCGAATTTTTCTATCAGGTAGAGGGCGGAATCACCTTAAAAGTCATCGACGACGGTGTGCAAAAGGATATTCATATCAATGAGGGCGAGATCTATTTGTTGCCGCCCAATATCCCGCACTCGCCGCAGCGTGGCCCCAATACCATCGGTCTGGTCATCGAACAAAAACGGCCGGAAGGGATGGAAGACGGGCTGGCGTGGTTTTGTGAAAACTGCCACAACGAGCTGTACCGGGAGCCATTTACCCTGAAAAATATCGAGACAGATATGCCTGTGATCTTCGACCGCTTTTACAGCGATCAGAAATTGAGAACCTGTGCTAAATGCAAAGCGGTGATGGAGCCGCCGAAATAATGAAAGTTAAACTGAAAATGAGAATCAAAAAAAGCGCGTGTTTTTCATTTTAATTTTCATTTTAATTTTCACTGATTAATGGAACCATTTAGAATAAACGGACACGGCCACCTCCTCCCCAATCCGGAGCAAATTCCTGCTTTTATGCGGGAACAGAAAATATTCTGGATTGATGACGACCGCAAATACATGCGCCAGGACAACTGGCAGCGGCCCGTTACCGACCCCAGCTTTTTCCTGGCGGAAAAACTGGAGTGGATGGAAAGGAACAAAATAGACCACGAGGTTATTTTGAACCTGTCGCAATTGTATTGCAACGGTATGGAACAGGGGCAATGCCGGGATGTGATCCGCTTTCAAAATGATTTCAACGCAGAGGTGCAGCGAAATTATCCCAAAAAATTTACCAGCGGTTTTGTGGTGCAGGCGGCTTACATGGACGATGCCTTGCGGGAAATGGATCGGTGCTTTCATTCCCTGGATTTGAATTTACTTTGTCTGCCAACTCATTTTTTAAATCAAAAAAATGAATGGATTTCGATCGCCGATGAATCGGTGGAGCCCATTTTTGAACTGGCCAATGAGTACGGGCTGGCAGTGGAGATTCATCCTTACGACGGCCAAAAAATAATCGGTTTAAAAGACCGTTTCTGGCGGTTTCATCTGGTGTGGATGTGCGCCCAGACCGCTGACACCTACCATTTTTTTACTTCCCTCAATTATCCCGACAAGTATCCGAATATGCGAACCTGTTTTGCCCACGGCAATCAGTTTGGCCAGATCAATGTGGGCCGTCGGGCGCAGGGATTCGAAGGGCGCCCCGACCTGTTTGAAGGAGCCGGCCATCCCAACCGCTCGTTGCGGAAGCCGAATCTCTTCTACGATACACTGGTCCACGATGTTTATTCTTTTCGCTTGTTGGTGGACCGGCAGGGAGCCAGCCAGATTGTGGCCGGGCTGGACGATCCCTATCCGCTGGGAGAAATGGAAAACGCAGAAGGTGGCTATCCCGGAAAAGTGATTGATGATGCCGTGCAAAGAGGTTTTATTTCCCCGGAGGAGCGGGATGAAATATGGTGCGATAATGTAGCCAACTGGCTGTATGGGTGGGATAAGGAGGAATTTTATTCAAGAATAAAAACGAGTGATAAAGCACCTAATATCACTAACTCATAAACGGAATAACCAACCGTGCCAATCCATTCGGGATAAGTGCATGAGTCGATAATCTACCACCAAATGTTAAGCAAAACAGCAGTCCGAATTTCAGTATTTTTAAAACAATTAATCCTGACCATTCCCATGCACCTGGAGGGGTACGAATTTATCAAAAAACACCGGCCCTGGCAAGGTATGGATAAGTATTCGTGGTCGGCCCGGGTGCTGTTGCTGGCGGCCGTAGTTTTGGGTTATTATTTTTTTAAAGATGCTTTTCTGACGGCAAAAGAATTGATCACCAGTGCCACCCATGTGCAAGCGGGGGCCGGATTTTTTTTAACCGATTTTTCTTTTGATAAAATTGACTGGGCGCTGCACGGGACCAAAAAATATATTATCCTGATTGTGCTCGAAATATTTACTTTCCATTTCGTGCAAAAAGTGCTGGAAATACAAACAGGACGACCACCGAGCTATAAATTTTCCGCTTTTATTCATGCGGAAAAAAGAATGTTGAAAGCATCTTTATTAGCCTGGATCATGGAAATTATTTTTACCGTCATTGCTAAAGTTTTGCTGGGAATTATCGGGCTAAAATTTTTACTGGCCGAACCGGTCACTTTATTGATCCAATTTTATTTTCTTGGATTTATCATAATTGATAATTACCACGAGTGCTTCGGGCTCAAATTAAAAGAAAGTTCGAAGCGAACCCGGGAAGTAGCAGGTATTGCAGTGGCTGTCGGCGGGGTGGCTTATGCTTTGATGTTCCTCCCGGTCGTAGGGGTATTAGTAGCTACCATGATCGGTGCCGTGACGGCTACCTTAGCCATGGAAAGAATGGCCCCGCTGGCCCCGGCGAACGAAATTGTTTAAATCTTTTTTTAAAAAATAATAGAGTGAAATACACTGACCATATTGATTTTGCCAAAAAAATGGACGCCGGCGACCCGCTGGCAAATTACCGGAATCAATTTCACCTGCCCCGGCAAAAAAACGGGCAACCCTTTATTTATTTATGCGGCAACTCGCTGGGTTTGCAGCCAAAAATTACCGAGTCCTATATTTTACAGGAATTAGAAGACTGGAAAAACCTGGGGGTCGAGGGGCATTTTCATGCAAAAAATCCATGGATGCCATATCATGAATTTTTAACCGAAAAAATGGCCAAAGTGGTGGGGGCTAAACCCATCGAAGTGGTGGTGATGAATACCCTTTCGGTTAATTTACATTTAATGATGGCCTCTTTTTATCGCCCGCAAAATAAACGCATTAAAATAGTGATGGAGAGCGACGCTTTCCCTTCCGACCGGTACGCCATCGAATCGCAAATAAAATACCACGGATATAAAACAGAAGATGCTTTACTGGAATTAAAACCCAGGGCAGGGGAGGAGTTGATCCAGATGGAAGATGTGGAAAAAATAATTAATGAAGAAGGAGAACATATTGCGTTGATTTTACTGGGCGGTGTAAACTATTATACCGGGCAGGTATTTGATATGAAAAAAATTGCAGAATGGGGGCACGCCAAGGGCTGCATGGTTGGTTTTGATTTGGCGCATGGTGCCGGTAATTTACATTTAAACCTACACGAAGATAATATTGATTTTGCCTGCTGGTGCACCTATAAATACCTGAATGCCGGGCCCGGAAGTGTTGCAGGTTGTTTTGTCCACGAACGGCATGCGCACAATTATGAACTGCCCCGGTTTGCCGGGTGGTGGGGGCACAATAAAGCCACCCGTTTCGGGATGCGGGATGATTTCGATCCGATCCCGGGAGCCGAAGGCTGGCAGTTGAGCAATCCGCCGATTCTATCGTTGGCGGCCATCAAAGCGTCCCTGGATTTATTTGCGGAAGTGGGTATGGAGGCTTTAAATAAAAAGACATTATTACTCACTGGCTACCTCGAATATTTATTGGAAAATATTGGCTCGGATCGCATTAAAATTATAACGCCAAAAGATGTGAACCAACGGGGCTGTCAATTGTCCATACAGGTTAAAAATGCGGATAAAAAAATATTCGGTAAAATAACTGAAGCAGGGGTCATTGCTGATTGGCGGGAGCCGGATGTTATCCGGGTAGCGCCAGTTCCTTTTTATAATTCTTTTGAAGACGTTTTTAATTTTGTCAACATTTTAAAGAAAAGTCTGTAACCTCTTCAACCATCCAAC
>JBFIJS010000236.1:0-6578 GCA_041600595.1 Saprospiraceae bacterium
GAGGTGGCAAGGGAGGAATTTCCCGATCATGACCTGACTGTAAGGGGGGCAGTATCGATCGGACGCAGGCTAATGGATCCACTGGCGGAGTTGGTGAAAATTGATCCGAAAAGTATCGGGGTCGGCCAATACCAGCACGATGTGAACCAGACCAAACTGAAGGAAAGCCTGGACCGCACGGTGGAAAGCTGTGTGAACGCAGTAGGCATCAATCTGAATACTGCCAGTAAACACCTGCTGACTTATGTCTCGGGCCTCGGACCCTCCCTGGCGCAAAACATTGTTAGTTACCGCAGTGAAAACGGTGAATTTAAGTCTCGTAAACAACTGATGAAAGTACCCCGTATGGGCGAAAAAGCTTTCGAACAATGTGCTGGATTCCTGCGTATCCGAAACGCCAAACATCCGCTCGATAATACAGCCGTTCACCCGGAGAGCTACCATATTGTTGAGGAAATGGCCGCTGACCTCGAGGTTACCATTCCTGAATTGATCCAAAATGCGGCCTTGCGCCAAAAGATTGATCTTAAAAAATACGTCACCGATAAAGTTGGGTTGCCCACGCTCAACGATATCATCAAAGAATTGGCAAAACCGGGACTCGATCCGCGGGGCGAAGCTAAAGCCTTTGAATTTGGCAACGTACATTCCGTAGATGACCTGAGTATCGGAATGGTTCTTCCGGGAATTGTCACAAACATTACTAATTTTGGAGCGTTCGTTGATATTGGGGTCAAACAAGACGGGCTCGTTCACATTTCTCAGTTGGCCAATAAGTTTGTGAAAAATCCGGCAGATGTGGTGGCCCTCAACCAGCAGGTAACTGTAAAGGTCGTGGATATAGACAAAGCCCGGAACCGGGTGCAATTGTCCATTAAAGAAGTGGAGGCCAAATCAGCTACAGGCGAAGCTTTCAGTAAGCTGCAGAAGATGTTTAAATAATTTTCACAACTACGAGTTAATGATGACATCAACCAGGTGAGAAAGTGAAGTCACGCTGTTTGCAGGTATTTGATAAATTGTTTTTAATTCACATCAATAATCCGGATTAGGAAAAAAAATGCAGGAACAACCAAACAGACTACAACGACTTCAAAGCTTTTTGTCAGCTTCCCCCAACGATACCTTCGTGATCTATGCCCTGGCAAAGGAGTACGAAATGCTGGGGGATTTGGAAAAGGCTTTGCACCAATTTCAGCACTTGCTGAAGGTGGACCCGAAGTATGTGGGGGCCTACTATCATCTGGGCAAACTTTACGAACAACTGGAACAGCCCGAAACGGCCTTCCAGACTTACCGACAAGGCATGGCGGTTGCCAGGGAACTGGGTGATCAACACGCTTTGAGCGAACTGGCCGGTGCCAAACTAAACCTGGGTGATGAGGAAGATTTTGACTAGCTCTTCAACTACTGCTACAACCAACACGTGTTATGCCAACGGATACTGCAACTAAAAATTTCGGAGCAATAATAGACCGCACGCTGAAGATTATTAAAGCCAACTACCAAAAGGCTTTCAACGAAATTGGCGTTGACATTACGACCGAGCAATGGGTCATGATCGATGCACTTTTTCACAACAACGGCATTTCCCAAAATGACCTCGCCAATGGCAGTTTTAAAAATGCTCCAACCGTTTCCCGAATCATTGATTTATTGTGTAAAAAAGGGTTAACCGAACGGCAACGCTTCAAAAATGATCGCCGTCGCTACAAGATTTACCTCACCCAACTTGGCGAGGAAACCTACCAGAAAGTACTCCCGGTGGTGATTGAACTGCGTAAAAAAGGCTGGAACCACCTGACCGAGGAGGATTACCTCCATTTCAGCCGGATCATGGATCAGGTTTTTCTGAATTTTGAACAAGGCTGAACACCTCCTGCCGGTACTAAAACATGGCCCGGCATTCTCAACAAAAGTTTGACAGAAGCGATATGCTCACCGGCATTTTTTTTCGAAAAAAAATGGTAGCAGGTCCGTATATTTGTAATACATTTGCCATAGCAACTATTTCAACAACAACTAAATAAAACCTGATATGAATACCTTAACCGCTTCCGCCCCGAAGCTTTACCAAAATGCGGCTGATTTTATGCCCATCAATGGCACTGATTACCTGGAATTATACGTCAGTAATGCCTACCAGGCCGCTCATTATTATAAAACAGCTTTTGGCTTTCAATCCTTTGCCTACGCCGGTTTGAAAACAGGTCAGAAAGAATATGAGAGCTACGTTGTGGCTCAGGATAAGATTCGACTGGTGTTGACGTCTCCTCTAAAAAGTGGTACGGAGATCGGCAAGCATATCGATAAGCACGGAGATGGTGTGAAAGTCATCGCACTCTGGGTAGATGATGCCACGCTTGCTTATAATGAGGCAGTCAGCCGGGGTGCCCGTCCGTTTTTTGAACCTCGTGTTGAGAAAGATGCGCACGGTCAGGTTGTCCGTTCCGGAATTTACACCTACGGTGAAACGGTGCATATTTTCGTAGAGAGAAAAGATTATGAAGGTGTGTTTTTACCCGGTTTTCAAAAATGGGAAACCTCGTATTATAATCCAAAACCTGTTGGTTTAAAGTATGTAGATCACATGGTTGGAAATGTCCAACTTGGTCGCATGAATGAATGGGTCAAGTTCTATGAAGAAGTAATGGGTTTTACCCAGATACTTTCCTTCGATGACAAAGATATTTCTACGGAATACACTGCCTTGATGAGTAAAGTTATGAGCAATGGCAATGGCCGTATCAAATTCCCGATCAATGAGCCGGCAGAAGGCCTGAAGCGGTCGCAGGTGGACGAATACCTCGATTTTTACGAAGGAGAAGGTGTGCAACATATTGCCGTTGCCACGGACGATGTCGTCGCAACCGTGCGCGAGCTGCGCTCCAGAGGCGTTGAGTTTTTGCAAGTGCCAACTACTTATTACGATGTTCTGGAAGAGCGGGTTGGTAAAATAGATGAGGATATTGATTCCCTGAGGGAATTGGGCGTTCTGGTGGATAGAGACGATGAAGGTTATTTGCTGCAGATATTCACCAAGCCCGTTGAGCCCCGGCCAACGATGTTTTTTGAGATTATTCAACGCAAGGGAGCAAACTCGTTTGGCAAAGGAAATTTCAAAGCGCTGTTTGAGGCGATCGAAAGAGAGCAGGAGTTGAGAGGAACGCTTTGATTTCGCCAACAGAGCCAGTGTTTTAATAAGCAGAAATAATTAAAATATTTGCAAATAGTCCTAACCAAATTTATTTAACAGCAGCATGGATTCCCGTGCTGCTTTTTTTTGCTGAAAAACAGATTTATATCAATTATCAACCTAACCTACCCATTGAAAACCCGTGCATCAGAACACCGGTTTGTGTATTTCCGGTCAGTTTATTTTGGTGAGCAAAGATTATTCAATGGGCAAAAGTCTGGGTTAATAACCTACCATCATGAAGCATCTTATCTACTTATTTATGCCAACCATCTCTCTGGTGGCGTGCGGAGGGGAATGTCCCATGCAACAGCAACTTGCACAAACCAAAGCCGAACTGGCGGCGGTGCAACAAGAACTGAGTGAGATAGCGGACCCGGAAGGAAGTGTTTTAATACACACTATTTACCTGAAAACAAAGGAGGATTTGACAGCAGAACAACTGGACGACCTTAAAGATAAGATGGCTGGCCTGGCCACCTTGCCAATGCTGCGGTCATTTCATATTGGTGAACCCGCCGCCACAGGAGACCCTCGCTTAAATGATGATTACAATTTTGTGCTGCACATGTCTTTCTCTTCGGAAGAAGATTTAGCAGCTTACCAAAAAGATGAAAGCCATCTGGAAGCCAGAAGGTCTACCAAGGACTACTTAGCGGGTCCTCCGGTGGTTTATGATTATTGGATAGAGTAGGGCAGTTTTCAGTGTGCGGTGTGCAGTTTTCAGTTTGAGCGCAGCGAAATCCCGAATTCACTTCGGGAGGGCAGTTTTCAGTTTTCAGTGGGCAGTGGGCAGTGGGCAGGAGTCCGTTCAGACTCAGGATGTATTGTGTCTTAATTTTGTTGGAAATAAGCCTCATTGAAACACCGGGGCTTTTCTTGAACAACCAAAAAGGGTGTCGAAAAAAAAACTGGTGTTTCAATGAGGAAATTATATCCGTTTACGACCGTGGTGTCTGAGCACGGTTAGTTTTCCCGCTGGGAGGTACCTGGACTTAGAGCCAGCTTATTTGGCAGCCGGCCGGTAGGATTTTTTGTCGATGACCATTTTGGCAATAATTTCCATCAGAATTTCGGAAGTACCGCCCCCGATTGGTCCCAACCGGCTATCCCGCAGCAGCCGGGCCATTGGATAGGTCTCGATGTAGCCATATCCGCCCAACATTTGTAAACACTCGTAGGCCACCCGGTCTGCAACTTCTGTAGACATCAATTTGGCCATGCTGGCTTCCTTAACGACATAGGCGCCTTTATTCAGCCGGTCGATCGTTACGTAATTGAACGTTTTGTTGATCTCGACCTCAGAAGACAATTTAGCAATTCGGTGGCGCAGGGCCTGAAACTGGTCGAGTGTTTTGCCGAAGGCTGTCCTTTCGGACATATACTGGATGGTATATTCGAGAGCAAACTCGGATCTTGCGTGGGCGTTGATGGCCATGATCAGCCGTTCGAGCGATAAGTGTTGCATCAGGTAAGCGAATCCTTTTCCGGGTTCACCCATGAGATGTGAGGCCGGGATTTTCACGTTGTCGAAAGCAATTTCGGCAGTGTCCGAAGCCCGCCAGCCCAGTTTGTCCAATTTGTTGGCGCTGATGCCGGGGGTGTCTCGATCCATGATAAAAATGCTGATACCATGATGCCCCTTGCTGGTGTCAGTTTTAGCAGAAACGACAAGGTAGTCGCTGTACACCCCGTTGGTGATAAAGGTTTTGGATCCGTTGATGACGTAATGATCGCCTTCCAGAACAGCGGTTGTCTTCATGCCGGCCACGTCCGAACCTCCAAATGGCTCGGTTATGCAGAGACAGCCAATTTTGTCACCGGTAATACTGGGGGTTAAATACTTTTCCTTTATTTCGTGGCTGCCTTCCACATTGACATGAGTCATCGCCAGATAAGCGTGGGCCCACATAGCTGCGGCAAAACCACCGGAATTAACCCGTTGCAATTCTTCCAGAAATATGACAGTGTAAAAAAGGTCGAGACCAAGTCCTCCGTATGCTTCAGGATAATTGATGCCGAAGTAACCCATGTCGCCCATTTTTTTCCAGATAAATCTTTCAATGGTGCCTTCTTCTTCCCATTTGTCAATGTGTGGAACTACTTCTCTCTTTAAAAAATCCCGGAATCCCTGTCGGAACATTTTGTGCTCCTCGGTAAAAAACTGATCAGTCATAAATAAGTGCTTTTTTGATATTTGGTCAGGAGAAATAACATTCGAACTTGAGCAGTTTGTGATTTTCAGATAAAGGCTTTCAGAGGTTAAAAAAACCGGGCAGGTGCAGGATAACAGATGTTCAGCTTTGCCCTTTGAAATAAACAACTTTGCTCTAAAAACGCTACTTCACTGGTTTGTTTGATTTCGCAAATGTAGTTTTTGAGGTGCTTATGCCAAAACAGCATTTCTACGAAAAGGATTAAGATTTTCCTGATTTACTAAAAAAAGAAGGTTTGAGGGGTGTCTGCCTGAATAAACCAAAGGGCACTGCAGGTTCAATCGGTTGCTGCCATTTTTAAAAAATTAATTTTGCCGGCTGCAAAAGATGGTTATGATCCGTTAAAAACTGACAGCAGGTCGGCGGAGGGAAGCTTGTTTTCAGAGAAATTCTTCGTATCCGGTCAGGCCTCAGATTGAATTCGGGGATGTTGTTGAGCCCTGCTCATTAATTTGATCCACAAATGATAGTTCAACTAATCGTTCGTTCATAGGCCAACAATTTTTTAAAATAAGTGAAAAAAAATGAATGCAGTCTGAACTATTAAGAAGGGTGTATGTTATTGATCCGTGTATATACACGAATTAAACTAAAATCTTAATATCTAAACTTTTTTTCCTATGAAAAAGATGAATGCAATTTTTTCAACCCTACTCGGCCTTACCGCCGTAATTGGCTTATCCTTTACCGTAGTTCCTGTGGACGTTGCGGTTTACAATGTAAAAACCGATGAGAGCAGTGTCAAATGGAAAGGCTACAAAGTAACCGGAGAGCACGAGGGAACTGTAAACCTCAAATCAGGTGATCTTTCTTTCGACGATGCCGGAAACCTGATTGGCGGTTCTTTTGTCATGGATATGACCTCTATCAAGGTGACTGATCTGGAGGGCGAGTGGGCTCAAAAGCTGGAGGGACACTTGAAGTCTGCTGATTTCTTCGGTATCGAGAAGCACCCATCAGCCAAAATGGTGATTACCAAAGTTGTACCCAAAGGAACCCCAGGTGATTACAAGGTGACAGGAAACCTGACAATCAAAGAAACAACCAAAGAAGTAAGGTTTTATGCCCATGTTGAAACGATGGACAATACGGTAAAGGCAACTGCCGATATCAAAATTGACCGCACGGATTTCAATGTCCGCTACGGCTCCGGAAGCTTTTTTGAC
>JBFIJS010000237.1:0-6570 GCA_041600595.1 Saprospiraceae bacterium
GTCCTTGTTGTTGCTCCTGGTTTTGCTGTTGCTCCTGGTTTTCCTGATTCTGCTGATCCTGCTCGTTTTGTTGTTGCTCCTTAATCTGCTGATCTTCCTGGTTCTCTTGATTTTCCTGATTTTCCTGGTTTTGCTGATCCTGTTGCTGTTGCTGTTGTTCTTTCAATTTTTCCATGGCGTAAACCAGGTTGTAACGGGTGTCGGCATCGTTGGGGTTGTTTCGCAAAGCCTCTTTGTAGGCATTGACTGCTTCCTGGTATTTCTGCTGTTCCATCATGCTGTTGCCGAGGTTGTGGTAAACGTTGGCGAGCTTGCCTTTGTCCATGCCCGGTTGCCGGAGCAGATCGAATTGTTTGGCGGCGGGTTCGTATTCACCCTGCTGATAGAGGGCATCGCCAAGGTTGAAATTGGCTTCGTAAGAGTAGGCATTTTGCTCCACACCTTTGCGGTAGGCTTCCGCGGCACTCTGGTATTCGCCTTTCTGATAGGCGCTGTTGCCCTGGCGGATGTGCTTGCCTTCGGATTGAGCATTGGCAGCCACTCCAGCAGTGAAAATGAGCAGGACGAAAAGAGCTGTATTTTTCATTGTTTAAATTTTTTACTGGAAGAAACGCCAGGCACCAGCGTCGCCGACCGATTGAAAAACCTGGCAGACAGTTGCCCGGACCGGCTTTCTTCCGTTTCTCAAACTTTCATCTTAAAAACGTCCACCTTCGACAGCCACTTGTTTTTTCTGGGTAAAATTAAAAATTCCAGCACCAACAAAAACAGGGCAATGGACAGCGGGATCTGAAACCAGGACTCGTAGTCGGCCACTTTTGCGGTTTCAAATTCCTGTTTTTCGAGTTCGTTTATTTTGTCAAAAACCAGCTTCAGCGCCGCTGTCACATTGGTAGCTTTGACAAAAGTACCACCGCCCGCCGCGGCGATTTGTTGCATCATTGTTTCATTGAGCTTAGTGATGACCACGTTCCCGTCCTTGTCCCTTCGGAAATCTTTTTGTCCGTATTGGTTATAAACCGGGATCGGGACTCCCTCTGCTGAACCGATGCCAATGGTATGTACCTGAATGCCCGCCTCCTGTGCCGTTTTGGCCAGTTCAATCGCATCGTCTTCGTGGTTTTCGCCATCGGAAATCACTACCAGGGCCTTGTTGCCTTTGGTATCCGGATCGAACGATTCCATGCTCAGCTGAATGGCGGCGCCAATGGCCGTGCCCTGCACCGGAACGATGTTCGTGTTGACGCTGCTGAGGAACATCCGGGAGGCGGAGTAGTCCGTCGTTAGGGGGATTTGCACGTAGGCTTGTCCGGCGAAAACAACCAGCCCCAGCTTATCATTTTTCAAACGTTTAATCAATTGGGAAATGGCGAGCCTGGCCTGTTCGAGCCGGTTGGGTTTGATGTCCTCGGCCATCATACTGTTCGACACGTCGAGGGCAATAATGATCTCGACCCCTTCCCGCTTGACGGTTTCCATTTTGGTCCCCATCTGAGGATTGGCAATCGCCAGGATCAGGAAGCAGGCTGCCAACAGGATCAACGTTGCCTTGACAGTGGGCCGAATGGCCGAATATTCCGGCATCAGTCGTTGCATGACGGGCCAGTCACCAAATTCCTCCAGGGCCTTTTTTCGCCGGTACCGGGCCAGGACAAACAGGCCGATCAGCACGGGTGCGAGGCCGAAGAGGTAGAGGTAGGTATGGTGTTCAAATTGAAACATATTTTTTGGCTATTGTCTGGTGTCAGGGTACGGTCCGCAATACGGTATATCTCAGTAAAATTTCCAGCAGGAACAACAGCCCGGCGGCCAGCACGAACCGCAGGTATTCATCGTTCTTTTCACTGAATTCGATCACGCTGATCCGGGTTTTTTCCAGCTCGTCTATCTCTTTGTAAATGCTGGCGAGGGCCGTGTTATTGGTGGCCCGGAAATATTTACCGCCGGTCATCTGGGCTATTTCCGTGAGCACCTCCTCGTCGATCTCCACGTCCATCATTTGGGTTTGTTCGCCAAACGGCGTCTGAACGGGCATTGGTGCCTGTCCCCGGGTACCCACACCGATGGTGTACACGCGGATGCCAAATTCCCGGGCAATTTCCCCGGCCGTTTGAGGAGATACTTCACCGCGGTTATTGACTCCGTCGGTGAGCAGAATGACGACCTTACTCTTGGCGTCGCTGTCTTTCAAACGGGCAACCGAGGTGGCCAATCCCAGGCCGAGGGCCGTGCCGTCTTCGAGCATGCCGCTTTTGATCTCGGACAACAGGTTGGTCACGACTTTATGATCGGTGGTCAGCGGACACTGGGTGAAACTTTCCCCGGCGAAAATGACCAGCCCGATGCGGTCGTTGGGGCGGCTGCCAATAAATTCGGCGGCTACATCCTTGGCCGCAGCCAGTCGGTCGGGCTTGAAATCACGGGCCCGCATACTGCCCGAAATATCATTGCAAATGATCATGTCGATCCCTTCTACCTCTTTATCAGACCAGCTTTCCGATGACTGTGGCCGGGCCAGGGCGACGATGATCAGGGCCAGGATCAGCCATCTGATCACTGCCGGCAGGTGCCGGAGGTAATACCTGATGGATACGGGGGCGCCTTCCAGAGGGCGCAAGCTCGACAAGCGAACGGTGGTGTTCCATTTCGACTGGTACCATACATACCCGATGACCAGTGGCAGCAGCCCTGCCAGCAGCCATAATATTTCCGGGTTTTTGAAAGAAATGTCGGGCATTTAAAAATGGTATTATGGTTTATCGTTTCAGGTAGATGGCGTTGTTCAATAACGAATAACTACTTGCCAGTTCCCTCTTCTTTTCCAATCGTTTGTTTCACAAAATCGTAGGCCTGGTCCAGCGAGCGTGCGTTGTCTTCCGGCTGGGGTTTGCCTTTGGCAAATTTGACCAGGTCGGCCTGGTGGAGCATTTGCCGGAGGCTTTCAAATGGCATGTTTTGCTGCAAACCGGCATTTTGAATGGAAGTCAGGATCTCATCGCTCGTTCGTTCCAGGGTATGAATCTGGTAACGGTGTTCGATGTATTCCCGCACGATGTCGGTCAGCCGCGAGTAGTACGCTTTGAGTTCACCGGCTTGCCATAGATGTTCCTCCTTCAATTGATCCAAAGCCCGGAAAGCGATGACGTGGGGGGCTTCTTTGGGCGCAGCCCGCACCACCACTTCTTCCGGCTTTTTTCTTTTTTTGAAATAAAAAAACAGTCCCGCCAGTATGGCTGCCACGAGCAGGCTTCCCAAAATCCACGGCAGGGCATCCTGCAGGGTATAGGGCATATCGACCGGTCCTTTAATGGGTTTGATAGCCTGCGAAGTATCCACCGGCACCAGCAGGACCTCCAGTCCGAGGGAGTTGGTTCGCAGGGTGTCCGAGCCACCGCTTTGATTTTTTACCAAAAATGGCAGCGCCGGAATGAGGTGGTATCCACTGTCGAAAGATGTGATGGTCAGCTGGCGGATGATGCGGCTCCGCTCGTTGTCGGTCAGAGATGTATCGGCATCGGCGACGTTTACTATTTCGACGGAGCGGGTCAGGGTATCGGTGAAGGTTGGGAATTGCACTTGTGCTCCCTGTGGCTGCAGGACTTCCAGGGTCAGGTTCATCTGCCCGCCGATGAGCAGGGAAGTAGAATCGAGTGAAGCCTTGACGCTGATGTCCTGAGCAGTAACTGCCAGGCTACCGACGAATACTACGAATAATATGTTTACCAGTCGCTTTATCATGCTCGATTCTGTGATTCGATTTGGTTTAAATAATTGATGTTCAGTTAGTTGAGTAAAAGCTGTTTTGGCATTTCTCAAAATCTGCTTTTAAAGAAATTCATCATGGGCACTACATAATCCCGGTCGGTGCGGAGCGAGATGAAGTCGATGCCCTGCTTTTTCAGAAACTGTTCCAGCTCGTTCCGTGCTTTCAGCCAGGAGGCCCGGTAATGTGTCCGCACCTTTTTCAGGGAGGTGTCGAGCCAGCGTTCCTGTCCCGTTTCGGCGTCTTTCACTTTGATCAGGCCGACGGGAGGAAGTTCGGTTTCCCGCGGGTCGAACACCTGCATGGCGATCAGGTCGTGGCGGCTGCGGACGGATTTCATAGCGTCCTCAAAATCGCGGCTGATAAAGTCGGAAATGAGGAACACGGTGGCCCGCTTGGTGATCACGCTGGAGAAATATTTCAACGCACCGGCAATGTCCGTTCCGGTACTTTCCGGCTCAAAGTCGATCAGTTCCCGGATGATGCGCAGCACGTGTAATTTGCCTTTTTGCGGGGGGATGAATTTTTCAATTTTATCACTAAAAAAAAGGACGCCGATCTTGTCGTTGTTTTGCAGGGCCGAGAAGGCTAGTACACCGGCAATTTCCGTGAGCATTTCCCGCTTAAACCACTGCTGTGTTCCAAACTGCTCCGAGCCACTCACATCCACCAGCAGCATGAGGGTCAGTTCCCGTTCTTCCTGAAAAATTTTGACAAAGGGATTGTTGTACCTCGCCGTCACTTTCCAGTCGATCGTCCGGATATCGTCGCCGGGCTGGTATTCCCGCACCTCGCTGAAGGTCAGCCCGCGACCTTTAAAGGCACTATGGTATTCTCCCGCAAAAATGTTGCGGGACAGGCCCCGGGTCTTGATCTCGATCTTGCGGACTTTTTTGAGTAGTTCGGAAGTTTCCATGATGAAAGCGGTGTTGAGGGTTTTGGGGTATTATTCGGGTTGCTTCGATCTTATGGTACGGGTACGGCATCCAGTACCTCGTCAATGATCTGCTCGGGTTTTACGTTTTCGGCAGCGGCTTCGTAAGTCAGGCCGAGGCGATGGCGCATCACGTCGTGGCAGACGGCCCGCACATCTTCGGGGATGACGTAGCCCCTGCGCTTGATAAAGGCGTGTGCTTTTGCGGCCTGGGCCATGCTGATGCCCGCCCGCGGTGAGGCTCCGTACTGGATGAATGCCTCTATTTTTTGCAAACCTGATTTGCCGGGATAGCGGGTGGCCTGCACGATGTCCACGATGTATTTCCGGATTTTTTCGTCGAGATACACTTCCGTGGCTACGTTCCGGGCACGAAGGATTTGTTCCGGTGTGAGGACTTTATTCGCCTGGGGTTTTTCCCGGGAAATGTTTTGGTCAATGATCCGCATCTCGTCTGCGTGATTGGGATAATCCACTATGACCTTGAGCATAAAACGGTCGACCTGCGCCTCGGGCAGCGGATAGGTTCCTTCCTGCTCGATGGGGTTCTGGGTCGCCAGTACGAGGAACGGCTCCTCCAGTTTGTAAGTTTTATCGCCCAGCGTCACCTGTCGTTCCTGCATCACTTCCAGCAGTGCACTCTGGACTTTGGCAGGTGCCCGGTTGATTTCATCGGCCAGGATGAAATTGGCGAAGATGGGGCCTTTTTTCACATAAAATTCTTCGTTTTTGGGGCTGTAGATCATGGTGCCCAGCAAGTCGGCGGGCAGCAGGTCGGGGGTAAACTGGATGCGGCTAAAGGAGGCATCCACCGTTTTGGCGAGGGTGGTAATGGCCAGCGTTTTGGCCAGACCGGGAACCCCCTCGAGGAGGACATGGCCGTTGACCAGCAGGCTGATCAGGAGGCGTTCGGTGAGGTGGCGCTGGCCAACGATGACCTTACCCATTTCGAGCTGGA
Organism: Saprospiraceae bacterium; assembly: GCA_041600595.1. Lineage (GTDB taxonomy): Bacteria > Bacteroidota > Bacteroidia > Chitinophagales > Saprospiraceae > UBA6168. Next base: position 5,656 of record JBFIJS010000237.1, read on the forward strand.
TCATTTCGGCAACTGCGCTTTCCTGGTGGATTTTTTCATTCAACGCTTGAATGTCTATGGCTACGCTCATGCTTCTGTGATATTTTTTTGAATGTCAATTGTAATAAAAGTGATCGTCGTGGTATTCCGGATGGCTCCGGAAAAGCTGCTAAGATACAGCCTTCAAAGACATATCGTCGGGCGCAGCAAGTTGTATGCCACCCGGCCATATTGGCAAGGAAGTGAAAAATTGGCAGTTTAAGGTGTGACAGGAATGCAGTGAGGCCGAAATCCTGACAATTTATTTACCCAATGCCGGTCGGCAAAATTTTCCGGGCAAATGACTGTCGATGGTTGTTCTAATCCTTCGCCTCTTCCTACATTTGCGCTCATTTTTCAAAAAACAATCAAATTATGACTGCTGAAATACACACTGAAAAAGGGCTGATGAAAGTGGCCTTTTACGAAGCCGATGCTCCGGGCACGGTAAAAAATTTCACCGATCTGGCCAAAAAAGGATTTTATGACGGCCTGACTTTCCACCGTGTAATCCCCAATTTTGTCATCCAGGGCGGATGCCCAAATGGGATCGGCAATGGTGGCCCCGGTTACAAAATTAAATGCGAACTGGATGGCGACAACCAGTACCACGACCGTGGCGTTCTTTCCATGGCGCACGCTGGCAGAGACACTGGTGGCTCCCAATTCTTCATCTGCCACAGCCGGGACAACACCGCCCACCTCGATCGCAACCACACTTGTTTTGGTAAAGTAACCGAAGGGCTGGAAGTGATCGATGCAATCCGGCAAGGAGATAAGATTGAAAAAATCGTGGTGATTGATTAGTGCTTAGCTACTTCTCAGTTTGCTGATTTTGTACTCTGTGAAATAAGTTTATTTATAAAATGCGGGGCAGGATAAGCCGATCTTTTTGCA
>JBFIJS010000238.1:0-6543 GCA_041600595.1 Saprospiraceae bacterium
AAAGCAGGGCCGTTGCTGCTCCCGGCGTTCGGCTGCCAACCGGGTGAGAAAAGCTTGTATTTTAAGCGCTGCCCGGACGACCTTAACCGCAGACTCGCAATTATTGTCGTCGTACAGGCCTCCGCCACACAGGTAGGCATCACCGACCGTCTTTATTTTTTCCAAACCAAACTCTTCTGTGATATGATCAAAAGCACGGAAGCAATGGTCGATTTCGGCTACGAGGTCTTCGGGCTCCAGGTGGCGGGCAATAAAAGAAAATCCTTTGAAATCGGTAAACATGACCGTCACGTCATCATGGCGGCGAGCTTTGGAAGTGCCAAACTGTTTTAGCTCCTCGGCCGTGTCGGCTGGAAGGATGTTTAGCAGCAAGTCGTCACTTTTGGCTTTTTCGGTTTCCAGCTCCCGGGTTCGTTCCAGCACCTGGAGTTCGAGTTCCTGTTCGTGCTTTTTGACCAGGTGCAGGCGATATTGCATGATGGCGTACACGAGTACGGAAAGCAACGCCAGCGACAACAAACGGAACCAGCCCGTTTTGTAGAAAGCCTGCCTGACGACGACGGGGATGGCCAGTTCGTTGTTGACCCACCCGCCTTTGCCTTTGGCGCCTTTTGCCCGAAAAATGTATTTCCCCGGTGGCACATTGACGAAACGGGCTGTATTCAATGGAGAAGATTCGGACCAATCGTCGCTGTAGCCTTCCAGCTGGTACTTGTACAAATGTGTTTTTGGGTCGGTAAAATCGGCAAGGGCAAACTGGAATGTGAAGGTTTCGTCCGAGTGTGAGACGGTGATCGGCTGCCCGTTTTTAATACCGGCCACCTGAAGCACGTCTTTGCCGTCGCCAAATTTCGCAAAACTGGACAGCAAGAGCCGGCTTTTCATTTTCGTTTTGCGCTCTCCGTATCGGGCATTGGGAAAAAACGCATTGACACCATTGATGCCACCGAAATACATCCGGCCATTTCGGCTTTTGTGAAAAGAAATCCGGTTGAATTCGTTTTTGGACAGTCCGTCGGCGTTGAAGAAATTGGAGAAGGAATTTCTGGGCACGTCGTACCTCGACAACCCGTTGTCGGTACTGACCCAAACGGCCGAGTCTCCTTCCAGAAGAAGGCCGTTGATAAAGTCATTGGGGAGGCCCTGTTCGGTGGTAAAGGATTCAATTTTTTGGTTGGCAAGAGACAGACGGGCCAGGCCGGCAGCGGAGGCGATCCAGAGCAGACCGTTGTTTTCCCGCAGGGCCAGAATGCGATCGTGCGGAAGGGCCGGGGAGGAACCGCGGTGGTAGTGGGTTTGCGTCCCGGCCATTTTATCAATGAGGAAAATGCCCTTGCCCCGAGTTGCTACCCACATGGTCCGGCCCTTCTCACCGGGGTGCAGATAGGTAATATGTTGCAGACCGGATTCGGCCAGCTTGCCTTTGGGGTCCTGATAGGCCCTGGCCTGGCCGGAGACCGGATTGTAAATGACGAGTTTTTTACCACTTCCAAACCACAGTTCCCCGTCACGATCTTTGGCAATCACCCCCTCCGTCCCGGCCATCCCGGCTACTACCGTGTCCACTTTGAGGGTGTTGAGGTTTATCCGGAGCCCTTCGCCGGTGTAGAGGAAGCCTCCGTCGTAGAGGATGCCGTACGGGGTGCCCAGTTGTTGCGAAAATAAAGGTACAAGGGAGCCATTATCCGGGTTGAGTTCATGGATTGAGTTGTAGTAGGAAAAGTAGATGGTACCCCGGTCGTCCTCCGTGATGCCGCGCATGCTGCAGATACCGTCGCGGCAGCAGTCGTTGCCATCGGCCATGTAGCGCTCGAAGAGGTTGTTTTCCACCATTCGGATCAGTCCGAAAGGTGTGGCTATCCAGATGACGCCAGTCTGGTCTTCAAAAATTTGCCGGGGGGCTTCCGCATAGGGCAGGGCCTGTTTCAGGAAAAAACTGTAATCCTCCAGGCGGTTGGATATACTGCTGAAATGCAGCAACAGCGACCCCGGCTGATAGCTGCTACAGGGGGTACTACCGTTTTCAGCACCGTGGGAGGTGACGAGCCCGCCCATCCAGATATCGCCTTTGCTATCGACCAAAAAAGTTGTGGACTGGAAATGGTCAATGGCATTTTCGCTGACTGAGTGCCGTACAAAGGTGGAACCATTCGGAGGAAGGTAGTAAAGCTGACCATGATCCAGCAGGGCCCACAAAACGCCTTTCCGGTCTTTTTGTAACTGAATGACCCGGGAAAAGGACTTTTCCGCCGGGGGAGCCGGAAATTCAAACTGGCCAACCTGTTTGCCAGCGGCATCAAAAGTCCATATTTCATTTTCAAAAGCGCCGACATACAACAGGCCGTTGAGACCGAGCAGCGGCCGGTTGGGGTAAGTGCCCGGCAATAGGGTGATGTCCTCTAGTTGGTTGTTTTTGTCTGTTCGCTGCAGCCAGATGGTTTTGTCACTTTGCCGGAGCCGGGTGGCCCACAAGTTGCCATGATCGTCCAGACAGAGGGAGTTGACCCAGGCGGCCGGTTCTTGCTGGTTGGCCCAGGCGATGGTGTCGAGGGTGCCCTGGCCAGGATTGATGCGGGCCAGTACGTTTCCATGCGAAAACCAAAGATCGCCGTTTTTTCCATATAGCAGGTCGTACTGCGCCCCTGGCAGCAGGTAGCTTCTTTCATCCCCTTTGTACCAGTTCAGAAACTCGTGCCCGTCGTAACGGTCGACCCCGTTTTTTGTCAGCACCCACAAAAACCCATCGTCGTCTTGTTGTACCTTGAAAATATCCCGCTGGGAAAGGCCGTCCTCGATGTCGAAATTCTTAACTCGTAGCAGATCGTTCTGGGAAAAAAGCGGCGCCCGGCACAGCGTAACTGTCAGAAGAAAAAGTAAAGTATGTAGCTTGATATTCAAATGGATATAGTTGATGTCAGAATAAATGATTGCCTGAAAAGCCGGGGGATGACTGTGTAAAATTACCCAAACCGGTGCGGACGGTAAATCGATATTTTTTGCATTTACCAGCTAAGTTCACCGTATTTTAAGTAAAGCACTGGGTTTAATCATATTTCTTTCCTCGCTATTCCCAAAGAGCATGGCCGGTTTTTGTAAAATATGCAACTTGTACTGCCCTGCTTGATGTACGGAAAACGGATTAAGCGTTCGTCAGTTGGTTTTTGGGATCATCCTGTTTTGGCGCTAAGCGGTGGCAAAATACAAAAATAGGAGATACGGCTGCACATGCTTCCAAGAAACAAATCAGCGCGGAGGCGAACCAGGTCCCAACCTGGCAGGTCGTAGCTGTGCGGGCTTTTTAATTTTTCAAAAGAAGGCCAATAGGTGTTTTATATGCTCAGTTACCTAACTTTGCCGCCTTCTTGCAAATAAGTTGAATTATGTCCGGTCCCAAAGTACTATATCTTACTTTTTTTTGTCTGACAACCATCCTGGCAACGGCTCAGGATACCATTATTTTTGAGAACAAATACCCGTACCTGGTGGAGGTGATAGAAGAAAGTGAGACCAGGGTGGTTTATAAAAAACTCCGGGAAGCGACCAACCTGGCCTATATCATTGAGAAACGGTTTATCACCGATGTCCGGTATCGGGATCCGGAGGCCGGCAAGTTGAAATTTAAAGCAGATACCCTGGTGCTCGATAATAAGCTGGAGCTGTGGGTGACCCGGGGGGGGCAAGGCAAGGTGACCAATGGCCTGCTGCACCGTATGGATGACTCAACGCTTATTTTGAAGAAGAAGTCAATTTTGTTTGAGAAAAACCCGAAGGATGCCCCTGAGGTCGTTTACATTTTCCCCTATTCTCAAATCAACGAGATAGCGGCCCGAAAGCAAAACCGGATTATCAGTTATGCTTTGCTTGGTGCCGGAACGGGTTTATTTGTGGGTACCGTAACAGGACTGGCCGTTTTCAATGACTCCGAGCCTTGCGACCCACTGACGATGGAGCCTGGCTGCGACCCCAGTCTGTCGTCTCCCCGGACGCGCTGGAACAAAGCCTGGACCCTGGGCTTCGGATCTGCCGGGTTGGGGGCCGTAGCGGGAGGGATAGTCGGCGGCGTGAAAGTGAAAATACCCATTGGCGGAAAAAAGGACCTCTTCAATGCAGCCGTTCCGCGGATCAACCGGATGGACCGGCAACTGCGGCAGAGGTGAAAAGATGCCGCTTTTAGCGTTTTATAAATGGGGGCTCCGGAGCGGCAGGTTTTTCAGCGGCAAAACCATGAACCACTCGTTTGGGTTTTTATGAAGATGCGGGGCCCGACCTTATAAGGACGGATCAGCGATCGGCTGCAGTTACTGCCCGCAATACCATCCATAAAATCGATACGGGAAACGATCTGCAGGATATTATTTTTAAATAAAAACGGTTAGCGGAGATTTTGTGGATCTCGCTATCGAATGAATAAAGGATTCTGACACAATTATGCTACTAACCATATTTAAATCGAAAATACACCGGGTCAAAGTGACCGAGGCCAACCTCAACTACATGGGCAGCATCACGGTTGATGAAGCGTTGCTGGAAGCTGCCAATATTATGGTCGGTGAAAAAGTACAGATCGTCAACAACAACAACGGGGAAAGGATCGAGACGTACACGATCCGCGGTGAACGCGATTCCGGAGTGATTTGCCTGAATGGAGCTGCCGCCCGCCGCTGTCAGGTCGGGGATGTGCTGATTATCATCAGCTATGCCCAAATGACACCTGAAGAAGCCCGGCAACACGAACCGACCATCATTTTCCCAGACGAAAACAACCGGATCTGAATCAGGTAGTGTTCGGCGGCTGGCTGTCGTGAGGCCAACAGTCGCAGCTCTTCCTTATTTCTCCCATCGGCTACTTACCAACAGATGCAAAACTTGCTTCGAAATTTATTACAGTTCCTGCTTTTTTTAGGTATCGGATGTCTTATTCTCTTCCTGGTTTACCGTTCTCAAAACGAGGCCTACAAGGACGAATGTTGTATTAAAAATATTCCGCAATGGGAAACGACCAGTTCGCAGGCGGAAAGGGATAAACTCCTGCAGGAATGCCGGATGGCCGGCACCGCCGAAACTGCCTGCGTACCCCTGCTGGACAAATTGATCAGCGATTTTGGAAAAGTAAAGTATGGTTGGATCGCACTCGTGTTGGTGGCATTTGTCGTGAGCAATATCAGCCGAACCTACAAATGGAAAATGCTGCTTCGGCCCATGGGTTTCGAACCCCGGCCAATCAACTGTTTTCTATCCATTCTGGTCAGTTATTTTGCCAACCTGGGCCTGCCCAGAATGGGGGAAGTCGTGCGGGCGGGCGTGCTTTCCAAATACGAAAAACTCCCCGTGGAAAAGGTCATGGGGACCATCGTCGTGGATCGGGTGGTGGATATGCTTTGTCTGGTATTGGCATTTGGCCTGGCCCTCTTGTTTGAATCGGAAAAAATACTGGAATTCCTGGCCCAAAATAAAACGGCAGAAGTAGAGCAGCCCGGCGGGTTTCCGTGGAAAATGGCGTTGCTGATAGTGGCTCTGGCCGGCGGGCTCATGCTGTACCTGTTTCGCCAACGTTTGGCGGGGTCGGTTTTCTATAAAAAGGTAACGGGCATTTTGCTGGGGTTCTGGGAAGGCATCAAAACGGTCCGGCAACTGGACAACGTCTGGTTGTTCATTTTTCACAGCCTGAGTATCTGGATTTTGTTCTTTGTTATGACCTGGCTGGGATTCAAGGCTTTTGGGCCAACCGAACACCTCGACCTCCGTGCCGCCTTGCTGGTTTTTGTTTTTGGTACCCTGGGCATGGTTATTCCTTCTCCGGGCGGAATGGGAACTTTTCACTTCCTGGTTATCACCGCCCTGACCTTGTTTTACGGTGTAAAAGGAGACGATGCATTTTCAATCGCCAACATTATCTTCTTTTGCGTGCAGATAGGATTCAATTCTTTACTGGGTATCCTGGCGTTGGTCTTGTTGCCCATCATCAATCGTGAACCCAAATTCAGTTGATGTTTTTCGAAAAAATTCAAGCTAAAATAAAAACGTGGGAAGCGGCGGAGCGGGTCGTCGCCCAATGGCAGGTATCGGGAGAAACAGTAGTCTTCACCAATGGCTGTTTTGACTTGCTGCATTACGGTCATATCCATTATTTAGCCCAGGCCAGGGATCTGGGGAGCCGCCTGGTCGTTGGTGTCAATTCTGACCAGTCGGTTGCTCGTCTGAAAGGTCCGGACCGCCCTGTAAAAGATGAACAGACCCGGATGCACATCCTGGCTGCATTGGCCAGTGTTGATGTGGTTGTACGCTTCGACGAGGAAACACCTTTGAGCCTGATTGAGTGCCTGAAGCCTGACTTTCTGGTAAAAGGAGGAGATTGGACCGTCGGACAGATCGTTGGGGCAGATTTCGTGCTGGGAAGGGGTGGCAAAGTGCTTAGTCTGCCTTTTGTGGAAGGTTTTTCAACCACCAATTATGTAGAGAAGATTCTACGCACTAACGATAAATAAGTTTGGCGGGCTCAGTTGCTTTCTCTCCTGGAACCTTTGCTCTTTTCTGTCTCCATTT
>JBFIJS010000239.1:0-6476 GCA_041600595.1 Saprospiraceae bacterium
AAAAACAATGGCGCAAGCGGGTAGAAGCCCATGCCCTGGAAAACGGTATGTACCAATTGGATGATGACAGTGGCACCAACCTCACGATCCAATTATTTGACACCACCAAAGTGAACCGCCAGACCTTGCCAAAGGAAATCAGCTGGGACCAGGAGTTTGTCGAGAAAAACAAGCCCGTTCTTATTGTTATGGACTACGCCTTTGGCGAGCAGGCCTACGAGGTCATGGATGAGTTGCTGAAGCCATTCGAGCCTTCGCCAAATCAAAAGGTTCCCCTGGAATTTGTCTCCATTTCCATTATGGGTAAGGCTGGCATTCTGATGGGGGGGAAAGGTGATATCATGGTGCCCACGGCCCACGTCTTTGAGGGAACGGCTGACAATTACCCGCTGGACAATGATTTTTCCAAAGAAGATTTTGAAGGCTGCGGACTGGGGGTGTGCGAAGGACCAATGATTACGGTGCTCGGTACCTCCCTGCAAAACAAGGATATTCTCCGGTATTTCCTCAAATCTTCCTGGCGGGCGATCGGGCTGGAGATGGAAGGTGCCCATTATCAAAAAGCGATTCAGGCCGCCTCCAAAATCCGCAAAAGTATAAACAGTGACGTTCGGGTGAGGTATGCTTACTACGCCTCGGATAACCCTTTGATCACCGGGCATACACTGGCTTCCGGGGCCCTGGGGCTGGAAGGCGTGAAGCCAACTTATCTGATCACGGCGAAGATTTTAAATAAAATAATTAAAGGGTAGGATAGGGGATTGAGCTACCTTAAGCTGTCTTACCTTTAACAATATATTTTTACCATAAAGTATGTTGGATATTCTATATTTGGTGTTCTACTCTACGCTAAACAGAAACTATTTTTAAGAATCCGGCGATTTTTTCAACAAACCAATTAAATATCTACTTTATGAAAAAAGTTTTTAACCTTCTTTTATTGGTACTGTGCTTTTCCAGTATCCATGCTGCTGTATCGACCAAAAATTTCTCGGTTGCCGATTTCAACAACGAACCCGAAGTTCGGGCGGTAACGGTTGAAAAAGATATGGCGCAAATGACGCTTGATAAATTTTTGGAACTCACGCCGAAAAAATATCAAGAGTTAACGGGTAAAAAGTTGGGGCTCAAGAAAACCCTGCAGTTGAAAGCCGCTCAGAAAATCATTAAAAAAAGAACAAACAAAGCCGGTGACATGCCTAAAGGGGCATACATCGTTTTAGCTATTTTCAACCTGTGTTGGATAGCTATGGGTGTCATGGACGACTGGGAAGGCAACAACTGGTGGGTCAACCTGTTGCTTTCTATTTGTTACCTGCCGGCGTTGATTCACGCCCTCGTCAAAATGGATGATTATTATTAATCGCTGCCATTTTTCCTACCCGGCCAGGGGCACCCGTCGTACGACAGGTGCCCCTGGTTTTTACACCAAACCTCTAACTGTTTTTTGATAAAATGCTCAAAAGCAAATATGTACAATGGCCATGGCTGATCCTCCTGCTGGCCTCCCCGGTTATTTTATGGATATTACCTTCCGATTTTTTTGATGCCGAAGACGGGATAAAACTGTGTATGTCTCAAATCCTGTTCGATGCCGAATGCTGGGGATGTGGTATGACCAGGGCCGTCATGCACCTGCATCATTTTGAATTGGCTGACGCCATTTACTACAACATGGGGGTGGTCGTAGTTTATCCCGCCCTGATCGTTGTCTGGTTTTTATGGGTAAAAAACGCCCGGGCTGAGATTTACAAAGACAAACCGTCGGAAGCAGAGCAGCCAGTTACCTGAACCCGGGTGTAGCTCCGCATTTAATAAATAGCTTCTGAGAAACTACACCAGATTCGAGTGCAGTACCGCCGCCAAAGGGCTCCCGTCCATGGTTTGCTAAACCCCGAAATCCGGGGGCGTCGCCTTAAATCCAGCTTCGGATGAATGGGGCGATCTTCTCAGGCCAGACTTTTCAGTTCCAATTTATACTGACTAAAAATGCCTTTTTTTCGGTTATCTTTTTTGTTTCCCTATTTTTGGCGTTTCAACCACCCATGCTGTAAAAAATGGGTCAAAGAAATGTAGGGCAACATTCGCCTCCAGGCAGCGGAAAGACCCGGAAAAATAACATGACCAATTCTTTTTTACCTAAAATAAAAGTCATTAGCCACGAAATAGAGCCACCGCCGCTTGGGCGGGAGCGCCGCATTGCGGTCATGCTTCCCTATGACTATGACCTCAATCGAAAACGCTATCCGGTACTTTACCTGCAGGATGGCCAGAACCTGTTTGAATACCGGTCTCCGTTTGGCAACTGGCACGTCGATCACCGGATGGCAGAATTGGCTGCCCAGGGCATGGGCGACATCATTGTAGTGGCTATTGACCATGCCAATGAGGAACGTATCCGGGAGTTTTCCCCGCCGGAGGTGACCAAATTCGGAGCCAGCTACGGGCGGGAGTATGCCCGCTTTATGACCGAGGAGCTAAAACCTTATGTGGATCAAAATTTCCGCACCCGGCCCGACCGGCAAAATACAGCCATCGGTGGCAGCAGTATGGGCGGGCTGATCAGCATTTACAGTGGTCTGATCTACCCGGAAGTGTACGGCAAAATGATGATCTTCTCGCCGTCGCTCTGGCTGACGCCAAAAATTTATTTCCAGGCCATTGATTTTTTTAATCCATTTTATACCAAAATTTACCTTTACGCAGGAGGCAAAGAAAGTAAGACCATGGTGCCCAATATTCAGCGGCTCAAACAAGCCCTCGAACGAAAAGGGCTGAACAGTTCAAAAATAGAATTCAATATGTCCATTGACCCGGAAGGCGGCCACGAAGAAAGCCGTTGGGGGGAGGAGTTTCCCAAAGCGGTCAAGTGGTTGTTTTTTGAAAAATAAAAAGGGCAGGAGGTTCGTGATTGCCGGCAGGAGGTTTTACCCCTGACGTCCATTGTTCAACATTCCGCCCGTTTACCGAAACAATGAAAGTACTACACATCAGCATGGAGTGTTACCCGGCTGCCAAATATGGCGGCCTGGGCGACGTCGTGGGCGCGCTGCCCATTTACCTCAACCGGGCAGGGGTCAGCACTTCGGTCATCATGCCAAAATTCAAGACCAAATGGCTCAACCAGCAATCTTACCGGCAGGTCTTTTCGCAGCATGTCAAACTGGGCAACGAGTACATTTGGTTTTCCATAGAAGAAGTCACCAGCGCCAACCTGGGCTTTCCATTGTACGTAGCTAATATTCCCGGCAAATTTGACCGTCCCGGCGTTTATGGTGACCCCGGTGGTGGCTGGTACGGCGACGAAGTCGAGCGCTATTTATGCTTCCAGCAGGCCGTATTGAAGTGGGTGGTGGATATGCAATGGAAACCTGAAATCCTCCATTGCCACGATCACCATGTCGGGCTGATTCCTTTCATGGTCAAGCACTGTATTGAATTTCAGTCTCTGCGCAAAATACCGACCGTGTTTACCATCCACAACGGTGCTTACAGCGGAGCGTTCAGCTGGAACAATTATCACCTTTTACCCATGTTCGATGCGGGCGCAAGAGGTTTGCTGGACTGGGCCAATACGATCTGTCCTTTGGCGGCGGGGATCAAATGCTGCTGGCAATTGACCACTGTGTCGCCCGGCTACCTCGAAGAAATGAGGTACGACTCCAACGGGATGGAGCCACTGATCAACAGTGAAATGCACAAAGCCCGGGGCATCATCAACGGCATCGATGCTGAGGTTTGGGATCCGACCAACGACCCTATGATCGCTTATCATTACGATGGAAAGGATGTAAAAACTTTTAAAGCTAAAAACAGGATAAAGCTGCTCGACAAGTTCCGCATCATCCCGGATTTGCCGATCATCACTTTTATTGGCCGGTTGGTACACGAAAAAGGGGCCGACCTCATTCCCGATACGATCCGGAGGGCCATCGGCAGTGGTATCCGGGCTGGTTTTATTATTCTGGGAACGGGTGAAAAAGATCTGATGGATACTTTTGCCGGTATGCGCAATGAGCTGTCTGGCTTTGTGGATGTGTCGCTGGAATACAATGAGGCCCTCGCCCATCAGCTTTATGCCGGTTCCGATTTTCTGCTCATGCCTTCCCGTATTGAACCCTGTGGGCTCAACCAAATGTATGCCTGCCGCTATGGCTCGGTGCCGATCGTTCGCAGCGTTGGCGGGCTTAGAAACACCATCCCCGATATTGGGGAGCAGGGAGGCAGAGGCATCCGCTTCGATCATTTCTCTGTCGACGACGCCTCGATGGCCGTTTACCGGGCTACCCGGGTGTATGCCAATGAAGAGGTGATGGGTGGCCTGCGGGAACGGGTGATGCAGGTGGATTTCTCCTGGGAACGGTCGGCTAAAGATTATGAAAATATGTACAATGCACTGACTTGAACCGGCTTTTTACCAAACTAAGTCTATGCTATGCCGAAAGGCGGCTACATCCGAAAATTCAACCGAAAACTGGCCAGTGTGAACCGGAAACTGGCCAGTTTCCATCTTTCCTTAAAAAACGGTATCCGCTATTTGCCGGATCGTCTCGGTGTCCCCCATCGTGTAATAATGCAGGCAGGGTACGCCTTTTTCCTTTAACTCTTTTGATTGCATAATGCACCATTCCACGCCTATCTGGGTGCGGGCATCCGATGATTTGGCGTTGATTAACTCCTTGGCCAGTGCCTCCGGAAGGTCGATGTAAAAATGGCGGGGGATCGAATTGACCTGGTATTTTTTCGTCAGCGGTTTCAAGCCGGGAACGATCGGGACATTGATGCCAGCCTTGCGGCATTCTTCAACATATTTGAAATAATAGTTGTTGTCGAAAAACATTTGCGTGACGATGTAACTGGCCCCGGCTTCCACTTTTTGTTTGGTAAATTCCAGTTCCGTGGCCAGGTTCGGCGCTTCAAAATGTTTTTCCGGATAACCCGCTACACCGATACAGAAATCCGTTTTCGCACCATTCTCGATATTGGGGTCGAGGTATTTTCCTTTATTCATGTCGGCGACCTGTTTCACCAGATCCAAAGCGAATTCGTGGCCGTCCGGTTCGGGGACAAATTTGCCGTCAAAGCTGCGTGCGTCACCCCGGATGGCCAGCACATTGTTGACGTTGAGGAAATTGAGGTCGATCAGGGCATTTTCGGTCTCTTCCCGGGAAAACCCGCCACAAATCAGGTGGGGCACGGCATCGACGCCATAACGGTGCATGATAGCGGCACAAATACCAACTGTGCCGGGTCGTTTGCGGATGGCTATTTTTTCGTAGTAACCGCTCGGCATTTTTTTATAAACAAAATCCTCCCGGTGGTAGGTAACATCAATAAAAGGGGGCTTGAATTCCATCAGGGGGTCAAGCGTATCAAAAATAGCCTGCATGCTGCCTCCTTTCAATGGGGGCAATACTTCAAAGGAGATCAGGGTTTGGCCATTGGCATTTTCGAAGTAATCTGTAACTTTCATATCGTGGATGTGGCAGTTTATCGATGTATCAGTTTATCAGCTAACTTTACATCATATAAACAGCAAAACTAAAGTACTCAAATAGTCTTTTCAAAATATGATTTCACTCAGGGATACATTCAAAAAACAGACGGGCTTCCTGCGGGGGTTGAAGCTTTCCTACATCATCAATAATTTATTGAATGCCCGGAAGCTAAAACATAATAAAGAATTGTATAAAAAGTTCGGGATTAAAAAAAGTATTTACGCACCCATTGGAAGCAAAGATTTTGGTTATTCCCTTGCCGGGGGTATTCCCTGGCTCGATACCCCGGGCATTGCGGGGGAACTGCCAAAGCTCCCGGAGTTCCGGCAATTCAATGAAGAGGAGCAGGCCCAGATCCTGCATTTTATTAAAAATGGGTTTCTTATATTGAAAGGTTTTTACCAGGAAGAGGAGGTGGCGGCCATCAACGCAGAGGTTGACCGGCTGCTCCGTGAGCAGAAAACCGATTTCAATTATACGGGTCGGAAGATCATGGATGCCTACCGCTTTTCCGAGGTGATCGACCAGCGTTTTTTCAAAAACGAGCGATTGTTAAAACTGCTCAATTTTATCATGGGGAAAAAAGTGATCCCTTTCCAAACGATCAACTTTATCCGGGGCAGTGAACAACGTGCTCATTCTGACAGTATCCACATGACCACCCATCCGCCCGGCTACCTCATTGCTACCTGGACGGCGCTGGAAGAGATCCACGACGGTAATGGTCCTTTGTTTTATTACCCTGGCAGTCATCGTCTGCCCTACCTGACAACGCAGGATTATGACTCCGGCAATACCCGGTTTTTTTTGGGAGAAAGCAATAAAAAGTATGAAGATAAGGTGGAGGAAGTGCTTCGGGAGAACTGTCTGGACAAAGCATATTTCCACGCTGAAAAGGGGGATGTACTCGTTTGGCACGCCAACTTGCTACACGGGGGGGCGCCGATCAGAGATGCCGGGGCTACCCGAAAGAGCATG